>DUPK01000065.1 GCA_012838345.1 Clostridiales bacterium
GGGCGTTCTCTCTGGTTTTCCTGGCAAGGCTGCTCGCCTTCTCGGCGTTTTCCGCGTTGATGCGGGTCTGGGACGCTATTTGCTCAAGGGAGGCGGTTAGCTGCTGGATGGCGCTGGCCTGCTCGGTTGTACCCTGAGAAAGAGTCTGGCTGGAGCTTGAGACCAGTTCTGCGCCCGATGTAACCTTCTCTATCACCTTGACCATGGAGGCGACAAGGCCGTGGAAATTGTCAACGAGCCTGCGCAGCGAGCTTCCTATCTGGTCTTCAGAGGAATAGAGGGTAACGTCAACGCTCAGGTCGCCCTCGGATATTCTCTCGATGGTCTTGTTGTGCCCTTTCAGATACTGCATCAGGTCCCTCAGCTTTTGTGAGAAGAGACCGATTTCGTCCTGGTATTCAACGGTGATATAGTCTCGCTTCCGGATTACATCACTTGTGTCAAAGTTGCCTTTGGAATAGCGTGCAAGTACGTGGTCGTTCTTCGTCATCGGGTCAATTACAAGAAAAGAGTTTATGCTTGCAAGCCCAAGCGCCAGTATGATTTCAATTATACATACGACGCCTATTATTATGACGAACATCAGCCAGTTCGGCGTATTGTTTAGAGCAAAATATAGCGCGCCGACGACACCGGCGATGGTTGTGATGGCCGCGATTAAAAGAAAACACAGGTTCAAGCGCGTTCTAATCTTCAAGTTGACGAACCATTTTTTCTCAAACCATTTTAACTCTTTCTCTTTCATATTTCCCTACCCCTTAAAAAAGTAATATATTTAAAGCCCGTTGTCATGAAAATAATGAGCATATTAACTATCGGCAAACTATTCCCTTTAATACCCCTTAATATATTTCTTCTATGTTTTCTGAAAACCTAAACTTAAAATTTGATGATTTATTTTAAATTTATTATAAAATGCATTATGCAACTTAGTTAATTCCTAATAAAGGAAAATAGGCAGGTTTTATATCCTGCCTATTGCATATTTACAGTTTAAAGATTGCGGACTGCTGCATCAGGTTGTTTGCGTGGGCGGAAAGCTCCTGGCTCGTGGCGGCGCTTTCCTCGGCCACGGCCGCGTTGTTCTGGACGACCTGGGAGACCTGAGCTATGCCTATGTTGACCTGCTCGATGCCGTTTGCCTGCTCCAGAGAGGCCTCCGCGATGGACTGAATGAGGCTTGCTGCGTGGTCAATCTGTTCTACGATTTCGTTTAGCGCCTCCGCGGTCTGGTTTGCAATCTTTGAGCCGACTTCAACCTTTATGATGGAGTTTTCAATCAGCTCGGTTATCTCCTTAGCGGCATCTGCCGACTTCACGGCGAGGTTCTTAACCTCGTCTGCGACAACCGCAAAGCCCTTACCGTGCTGCCCGGCTCTTGCGGCCTCTACAGCCGCATTAAGCGCAAGAATGTTCGTCTGGAATGCGATGTCCTCGATAACCTTGATGATATTGTTGATATTATTTGAAGCCACGGTGATTTCATCCATGGCATTGAGCATCTCTTTCATATGTACGTTGCCCTGCAGAGCGTTCTCTCTGGTTTTCCTGGAAAGACTGCTCGCCTTCTCGGCGTTTTCCGCGTTGAGGCGGGTCTGGGACGCGATTTGCTCAAGAGAGGCGGTCAGCTGCTGGATGGCGCTGGCCTGCTCGGTTGTGCCCTGTGACAGGGCCTGGCCGGAGCTCGAGACTAGTTCTGCGCCCGTTGTCACCTTCTCTATTACCTTGACCATAGAGAAAACAAGCTCATGGAAATTCTTGACGAGCTTGGCAAAGGCGTTTCCTATCTGGTCATCGGGCGAACAGATGGGAACCTCGGCGGTCAAATCGCCTTCGGATACCTTGTAGATGCAGTCCTCAATATTTCTCATATAGCGGATAAGGCCCGAAAGGCTCCGTGTCTGAGAGCCTATTTCGTCCTGGAAGTTTATAGTAATTCTGTCCCGCTCCCTGATAAACTTTTTGGCCTGCAGGTCGCCGGTAGCAAGTGTGGATATTATTTTCTCGTTTTTTACAGTCGGGTCGACGATCAGAAAGCCGTTTATTCCGGCAAGGAGCCAGGCAAATGCAATTTCAAGTATTGAAACGAGGCCTATCACTATGGTAAATATCTGCCAGTGCGGCACCCTGTTAAAATATACAAAAAATATGGAGGCGACACCCAGGGCGGCGGCAATTACAGCGACAGCCAAAAAGCAAATTCTGAGTCTGGTTTTAATCTTCAGGTTCACGAACCACTTTTTCTCAAACCATTTCAAACCGTTCATGCTACTGCTCCTTTGCTAGACTGATGAAAAAAGTCGATTTCTAGTAATTTATTCCACGTTCTGACATAAAAAACAAGACTATTTTAGTCGGAAATCGCCGAATAATAGAAGCGTAATTTTTTACAGCTCTAACCATAATATAAACAACAATCTTAAAGCAAGCACTTTCTTTTGATGTTGTTTTATTGTAATATTATATTAGCTTGTTTTCCATTGTCCGCGCTGCCCGTAAAGGGCTTTGGCATACTGCAGCTATATGGCAAAAGCTCAAAGGCAGTGCTTCGCGGCTTTTTAGGAGGATTTTCCATTGTATTTATTACAGTATCTGACCCCGACCATAATCTTTCCGATTGCGCTTATGGCGGCGCTGCTTCTGTTCTTCTCGTACTACATTTTCGAGAAGAAAGAGAAATCGGCGCTTCCGGCAGAGCCCGATAACACGCTGACAGAGGGCGCGGAGGCTATGGCCGAGAGGAAAGCGCTGTCTTTGCCCCCTCTCCATTCAATGGGGCGCAGGGACATATGGGTAATGCTTGCAATTACGGCCGTTTACGCGCTTGTGGCTTTCTGCGGGCTCGGCGATACTGTGGCGCCCGAGAGCTTTTACAGCTTTGAGGGGGAGGATTACACCTTTACCCTGACGCTGGATGAGCCCACGGAAATTACGGAGATTATCTATTACACGGGGCTGCACACGGGAAACTACGCCCTGCGCTGGTCGTCGGACGGGGCTTATTGGTCTGAAACCGTGACCTTTGAGCAGAGCTACGCCAAGCTCTTCAACTGGCTCTACGTTGATTTTGAGCCGGCTGAAATGAAGTACATCCAAATCTGGGCTAAAAATATTCCCCTTGAGATGGGCGAGCTTGCGCTCTTTGACGGGGAGGACGGGCTGATTGACGCATCCAAAATTGGGTTTCCGGAAGCCGCCAGGCTGCTTTTTGACGAGCAGCAACTCGTTCCCGAAGCTCCCGGTTATTTAAACAGCGCCTATTTCGACGAGATATACCACGCAAGGACCGCTTACGAGCATATAAGAAACGTAAAACCCTACGAGGTTTCGCACCCGCCCCTCGGAAAGATTATAATAGGCATAGGTATCAGGCTCTTCGGGATGACCCCCTTCGGTTGGCGCTTTATGGGTACGCTCTTCGGCGTGCTGATGCTGCCGATTTTGTATGTGTTCCTAAAAAATCTTTTCGGCAGGACGCTTATAGCCGCCTGCGGTACCACGCTCTTTGCCTTTGATTTTATGCACTTTGTGCAGACGCGCATTGCCACAATCGACACCTACGGAGTGTTCTTCATACTGGCGATGTACCTTTTTATGTACCGCTACATCGCCCAGGACTATGAAGCGCCGTTTAGGAAAACGGCCCTGCCGCTTTTTTTCTCCGGACTTTGCTTCGGACTCGGCGCAGCCTCAAAGTGGGTCGTAATATACGGCGGAGCAGGGCTTGCGATTTTATGGCTCATAAGGCAAATCCTGCGCGGCAGATATTATATAAAAAGCGGCAGGGCCTTTGAGTTTTTCCGCTACGAGGTCGACACCGTGCTCTTTTCCATACTTTCGTTTGTAATCGTTCCGGCCATAGTCTATTATCTTTCCTATATCCCCTACGGCCTTGCCGAAGGGATGACGCTCGGCGAGGGCATGCTCACAAGCGGCGAATACCTCAAGATAGTCGTGGACAACCAGAAGTTTATGTTCAGCTACCACAGCAAGCTCGTGGCCGAGCACCCTTACGAGTCGCCCTGGTTTTCATGGCTGCTCAGCATTCGCCCGATACTCTATTACCTTGAGTATCTGCCGGACGGGACGAAGTCGGCCTTCGGCGCCTTCGGGAACCCGATGGTCTGGTGGGGCGGACTTATTGCGCTTATATATGTGTTTATGGATTTTTTCAAAAAACGAAATGGCAGGGCGTTATTTATAATAATAGGGTATCTTTCGCAGCTTGTCCCCTGGATGGCTGTTTCGCGCATAGTGTTCATCTACCACTACTTTCCCTCGACAATTTTCCTTGTACTTGCCCTGTGCTATTCGTTCAATGTAATGTATGAAAGGCAGAAAGGGCGGTACAAGAGGGCTATGCTGCTTTACACCGCATCGGCTCTTGTGCTTTTCGCCGCCTTCTATCCCGTGCTGACCGGCGTTGCCGTGCCACAGTGGTACACGACGAACTTCCTGCGCTGGATACCGGAGGCCTGGCCGTTTTAGAGTAAAGCGGCGTATCTATAATCATATGCAAGCAAATATACGAAGGGATAAAATATGATTTTAACTGATTTTCACACACACAGCTATTGCTCCGACGACGGAACCGCGAGCATATACGAAATGGCGCTTGCCGGGGCCGAAAAGGGAGTTTCCATAATGTGCATCACGGACCATGTGGACATAGATTACTTCGAAACCGGAGGACTTAATCCCGATTGCTTTTCCCACTGGGGCAAAATTAAGGAGGAGTACGCCCGGGCGGTGGAGAAGCTTCAAGGGCGCATTGACCTGCGGCTCGGCATTGAGTTCGGTGAAGCAAATCACGCGCCGGAGCTTGCTGAGTCCATAGCCTCAACGGGGGAGCTTGACTTCATAATAGGCTCTTTGCATAATGTAAGGGACTACCCAGACTTTTTCTGTATCAGGTATAAGAGTGAAAAGGAGTGCCGGGAGCTTGTGGACAGGTACATCGAGGAGCATTTTGAGCTTGCAGAGCTCGGCTTCTTCGACGTTTTAGGCCACCTTGGCTACACAAAGCGCTATATGAAGCGGCGCGGCTTCGATATTGGCCTTGAGGGGCATGAAGACAGGCTCCGGGAGCTCTTCAGACTATTGATCCAGAACGGCAAGGGAATAGAGCTCAATACCTCCGGGCTTCGCGACACGACGGGCAGCACCTTCCCCGAAAAGCATGTGTTAAAGCTCTACCGGGAAGCGGGGGGCGAGATTATAACCGTCGGCAGCGACAGCCATAGGACCGAAGATGTCGGGGCTAATATAGAAGACGCCTGCGAGCTTCTCAGAGAGGCCGGGTTCGAGTACGTTACGGTTTTTAAGAAAAGAAAGCCTGAATTTATAAAACTATAAGGGGATTTGAAAAATGATAGCATTGGGAAGCGATCACGCCGGCTATGACCTCAAGCAGGAGGTAATAGCGTATCTAAAAGAAAAGGGCGTTGAGTACAAAGATTTCGGCACGCACTCAAAGTATAGCTGCGATTACCCCGACTTCGGCGAGGCGGCGGCGCGGGCGGTTGCCTCGGGTGAATGCGACAGGGGCATACTGATTTGCGGTACAGGAATAGGTATAAGCATGGCCGCAAATAAGGTCAGGGGCATTCGCTGCGCAAACTGCTCGGACTGCTATTCAGCGGAAATGTCAAGGCGGCACAACGACGCCAACATGCTTGCCATCGGCGCACGCGTTGTGGGCGGCGGCCTTGCGCTTAAAATGGTGGAGGTCTTTTTGAATACCGGATTCGAGGGTGGCCGCCACGACAGGCGTGTCAAAAAGATTATGGACATTGAGGGCAGATAGAGTCTGCGAAAGGGGCGAGGTCTTTGGGCGGAGAAAAAGAGAAGAAGGTAAAAGTATATAAGAAACGCCGGCCGCTTAAGATAGTGCTCAGGGTTCTGGGTGTTCTGCTGGCTGTAGTTATACTTTTGTCTGTTGTGATATTCTTCGGGTTTCAGAAATACATTGTTTACACGCCCGATGGTGTAAGACTGGAAATCCCGTTTTTACAGAAGTACGGCCCGGAAGCCGCCCAGACCCCGGAAATTTCCTAAAATCCATAACATCAAAACGGGCCGCTCATGCGACCCGTTTTTGCTTTATCTGCTCCTGAGTTCCTCAATCTTTTTCTCTATCGCGGGCTTTGCTTCTTCCATCAGCTCGTCCCACTCTCCGCGATAGCAGTAGGTTATCACATCGCCGCTGTGTATAGCCTCGACGTACTTCTCGAGCAGGGGGAAATCCTTTTCGTAGGCGTGGAAGCTGTTGGCCCTGTGCGTGTAAGTACCCATCTCAACGCCCAGCTCCCCGGCTAAGCGCTCCTGCAACAGGATGAGCGCAAAGGCGTTCATGAAAGTTGCTTTTGCGGCGTCATTTGAGCGGAAAAGCACCTTGCAGTGTAGCTTGCCTCCGCGTATGAAAAAATGTATGTGCTGTAAACAGGCGGGGGAGTCGTTGTCCTCGCGTGTGTCGTGCCTCCAGTCGCGCACGTCGATAACGGCGCGGCGGGAGTCGGGATTTCTCTTAAGCTCCCTGTGAATGAAGGGCAGCTGCTCAGCGATACGGCTGTGATAGGTGTACTCCCAGTTTCCGCGCTCGACCTCAAAGTCGAGTATGCCGTCCAATATCTCCTGGCGGTACTGCTCAAGCTCCAAAAATCCGCCGATAAACAGCTTGCTTATCATCGGTTCGGCGTTAGGCTCCTCGATAAAGAGCGTCATCGAAAGCTCCTTCTGCCTTGTGTTGTAGTCAGGACAGTCGCAAAGCTCCCCAAACTCATGAAGCTCCACAAGCGCCCTGTGGTAAGCCTCGGGCAGAGTCCTGCCAGTTACAAGCCTTTCTATCATACGGCACCTCCCGACGATTTTGATACAATTAAACCATAAAACTGTCGATACATCAAGAATGATTGTCGCATGAGGGGCGAAAAACATATTTGTAAACGGGCTTTCGATTTGTTAGAATGATATAAAGGGGAGTGCGCCATGAATATACAGATTTTCGGGAAATCAAAGTGCTTTGATACGAAAAAGGCCGAGCGCTATTTTAAGGAGCGCCGCATAAAGTACCAGTTCGTAGATATTATAAAGTACGGCATGAGCGCGGGCGAGTTTAAAAGCGTCCTCGCCGCCGTCGGCTTCGACGCGCTCTTTGACGATAAAGCGAAGGGGGCGGAGAGCGTCCGCTATCTCGCGCACAGGGCCGATATGGAGCAAAAGCTCTTTGAAAACCAGAATTTAATCAGAACCCCCGTCGTGCGAAACGGCAAAAAAGTCACTGTCGGCTACTGCCCGGAAGTCTGGAAGGATTGGGAGTAATAGTGAGATTTATTTGGACTTTTGTTGCATTTTGCGTTTATTGTATTGGTAAGAGCAGACGCTAATATGAAGTATAATAGTATATAATGATTCTAACAGATCACTTTTTAAGTTCAGCAAAATACATTGTAAATTTACTACTTCAGCTTGAAAGCCTTGTTCTTTTGTGCTATATTATTTTGGCCATATGCTATAATATATTTAATATCTGCGCCCGTGGCTCAACGGATAGAGCATCAGATTCCGGTTCTGAGGGCTGGGGGTTCGAGTCCCTCCGGGCGTGCCATGGAAAAACCCTGTTGCCAAGCGGCAACAGGGTTTTGTTTTTTTACACATTGATTAACACGTATTGCTCAATGGGTAACTTGCGGGAAGAAATAAGCCTGTCGCACCCTCTCACCTGAGCTGCTGACCATTCTCAAAAAAACCCTCCCACGGGTCGTCCTGTTTTATTCTCCGCAGCGCTTCCTGCATGTTTATCCCGTTGGGAGCGACTAAGTCAAGCTCGTCCCAGGAAACCGGCATGGAGACGGCCGCGCCCTTACGCGCCCTTATGGAGTAGGGGGCTATGCTTGTCGCGCCCCTGCCGTTCCGTATCCAGTCGATGAAGATTTTGTTTTTTCGGCTGGCTTTCCTGACGTTGCTCGTGTAGCGGCCGGGCCATTTTTTCTCCATGACCTCTGCGACGCTTCTAGCAAAATCGTGGACGGTGTCCCAGGTAGCGGCTGGCTTCAGAGGGACGACCACATGGTAGCCCTTGCCGCCGCTTACTTTTAGGTAGGAATTCAGCGAAAGCTCGGTGAGGACGGCTTTCAAATCCCTCACGCCCTGCCGCACCATATCAAGGCTCATACCCTCGTCGGGGTCCAGGTCAAAGACCATCATATTTGGCCTTTCAAGCTCGTCGACGCTGCTGCCCCAGGTGTGAAACTCAAGCGTCCCCATCTGCGCTTCAAAAATAAGCCCGGACTTGTCTTCAATGTAGAAATACTCCTCGGTATTTCCGTCCTTGTCGGCGACGGGGATTGTGACGACGCCCTTGGCGCCCGGGCCGGGGTGCTTTTTGTAAAAGCAGGATTCCGAAATCCCCTTTGGGCAGCGCACTATGCTTAAAATCCTGCGCCTTACATAGGGCAGCATGCGCTCTGCAACCTCGGCGTAATAGCGCACGACCTCGGCTTTTGTGATTTCGGGCTCTTCAAATATCACCTTGTCGGGGCTTGAAATCCTTACTCCCTCGATAATCAACCCATCGCCCTTTGCCTCTGCCTTAATTTCGGGTTCTTCAGACGTGCTGATACTCTCTATGCTCTCTGTTAGTTCCATTTTCACATTACCGGGCTCCTTGTCGCTCCGCAGGCCCTTGTAGCTTGCCTGCCTCAAGAGATTTTCCTTGGTCCACTCGGCAAATTTAATCTCCGCGATGAGTTTTGGCTCAAGCCATGTGATTCTCTCGCCGCTCCTGGCCGCGGGTGCGGATTTGAAGGGGGAGTCAGGCCTTATAATCCCGCCGAACTTGACTAAAAGCTCCTTGACGACCGCCTCGCTGAAGCCCGTACCGGCGCGGCCTACGTAAATTAAGTCGTCCCCATCATAAGCGCCTAAGAGAAGCGAGCTTATTCCGCCCGTCTTTTTCTCCGAGAGTGTGTAGCCACCGATGACAAACTCCTGCCTTCTGTCGCACTTGAGCTTAATCCAGTCGCCGTTTCGAGTGCCACTGTATATAGACTCGGCCTTCTTTCCGACAATTCCCTCCATGCCAAGTTCGCAGGCCGCCCTGAAGCTCTCCTCGCCCTTGCCCCTGACGTGCTGGCTGTAATGTAGGGTTTTAGGCGCGTTTTGCATAAGCGAGAGCAGGGCTTCCTTCCTTTGAATCAGGGGCTGGCTGCGAATGTCGAGGCCGTTGAAAGCAAGAAGGTCGAAGACGATATAACTGAGCTTGTGCGGTCTTGGGTTTTCCATATAGCTTTGCAATGCCTGAAAGTCCGTTTTTCCCGACTCGTCCGTAACCACCATTTCGCCGTCAAGTACCATCGCCCTCCCGGCGGCAAGTTCCAGCAGGGAGGAGGCGACGGGCCAAAAGCGGCTTGTGTAGTCATTGCCGTTTCGGGTGAGGAGCCGGACGCTCCCGCCCTCCACAAAGGCCAGCATTCTGTACCCGTCGTATTTAAGCTCATATAGCCAGTCGTCCCCCTCGGGAACAGAGCTAACCAGCTTTGCAAGCTGGACATTCGCCCAGTTAAAGGGGTTTTTAACGAACTTTTCGCCTTGCCCCTGTTCGATTTCCTCCATGCTGCGCCCGGTGCGGACGCTGGTGTCAAACCCGGAAATACCGCTGTCCTCTTTTGCGTACTCGTCCTTTTCCTTAATAAGCAGCCAGTTTCGCGCCTCGCCCTCTCTTGCCTTCATCCGCACCAGTGCCCAGCTCCCCTTGAGCCGCCTGCCCTTGAGCGCGAACTTGAGCGAGCCTTTATTAAGCCCTTCCTCGACGTTTCCGAAAGGCTCCCAGAACCCCTCGTCCCAGAGCATGACGGTGCCGCCGCCGTACTCGCCCTTAGGGATTGTGCCTTCGAAATTCCTGTACTCAAGCGGGTGGTCCTCAACCTGCACGGCGAGCCGCTTATCCTTTACGTTATAGGACGGGCCCTTCGGCACCGCCCAGCTTAATAGGACCCCGCTCCACTCAAGGCGCAAATCGTAATGGTCGTTACGGGCCAAATGGTGCTGGACTACGAACCTGAGCGCGTCTTCGCTCTCCGCCTCCTTGCCAATCGGCTCGGCGGTGCTCGAAAAGTCCCTTTTTTCGTTGTATTCAAGCAGCTTCATAGACATTTAAGCGGTTACCTTTTCTCTCTGCGCCTTTTCAACGCTGGCCTTGAGCGCCTCCATAAGGTCGATAACCTTGCCGGGGCGCTCGGGCTCGGCGGCCACTATCTCCTTGCCGGAGATTTTGGTTTCAATCAGAGCGCGGAGCTTTTCCTGGTATTCATCCTTATACTTCGAGGGGTCGAAAGGCGTGTCCATCGAGTTTATGAGCAGCTTTGCCATGTTGAGTTCCGCCTCGGAGACCTCGGGCTTAGTGTACTGCTTTTGGAGCTCCTTGACTTCGTCGGCATAGAACATGGTGGAGATAAGGATGCCGTCCTCGCGGGGGATAATCGCCATCAGCGTATCCCGGGTTCCAAGCACCGTCTTGCCAATGGCGATTTTCTGCTCGGAGAAAAGCGCGAGCCGCAGCAGCTCAAAGGCCTTTTCACCGCCCTTTTCGGGGACCGCCTGATAGGTTTTGTCGTAGTAGACGGGGGATATTTGGTTTAACTGGGCGAAATGGAGGATTTGTATTGACTTTTCCTTTTCGGTTTTGATTTTCTCTATCTCCTCGTCCGTTATTACGACGTACTTGTCCTTATCGTACTCATAGCCCTTTACAATGTCCTCCTGCGCAATCTCCTTGCCGCAGTGAGCGCAGGTCTTTTTGTAGCGGATGCGGCTGCCGTCTTCCTTGTGGAGCTGGTTGAAATGAATATCGTTGTCCTGCGTTGCGGTATGCATTGCAATAGGAATGGCAACCATGCCGAAAGTTATTACCGATTTGCGGGAAGCCATAGCGGCACCTCCTTGAAATTTAGTCGAAGGAACCATCCTTATTCTATACAGTTTTGGCGATACAATGCAAGAAGCTAAAAGCCGAAGCTGGCGCAAAACCGCCAAAGCTAAAACAGCGGCTCTTTAGAAAAAATTGTTGAGAAAAAGGTCGCAGACGCCGCCGTCTGAAAAATCGCCATATTATGTACGTTAATTCCAGTAAAGAAGGGGAGGCCTGCAAGAGCCTCCCCTTTGTGTTTTCTCCGCGCCCCAAGCGGGCAAGGAGAATTACACTATTATTTGTCGTACAGACCTATTCGGTCGTGGATTACGAAAACTCTTATCATATCAAGGGTCAGGGCGTAGTTTCCTTTGCCGTCGCCGTTTAAATACCCTTTACTGATGAGCTTCAGAATGGTCGGTTTTGCGTATGCCGGCACTTCGTCCAGCGTGTTGTATATTACCTCTTTCATATCGTCTTCCTCACTGTCGGACCCGAGTATCAGGGCTTTTACCTCCGCTCTGAACTTATCCATGGTGTAGTTGTGGTATTTCGGCCACCAGTGGTCAATATCTTCGTGGTTTGAGGCTATGCCCAGCTGATGGCCCTCTTTGTGCGAGATTACCGCCGGCTTTTCCGGCAGGATGCCATAGGTCTTGCACAGGTGAGCCACAAACTGCACGGCCAGATTTTTTACCGCATTAAAATACTGCTTGTCAGCCAGATCCCTCGGCTCGCATATCTCAAAGCCTATATAGCCGCGGTAATTGGCGCTTCCGAGCGCTCCGCCGCCGCTGTGCCAGCCCACCATATCGAAAGGCAGGGTCTGGTACACGCCGGTGTTGTCCAAAAACGCGTGGACGCAGACCTCGCTGCCGCCCGGCTTCGCGGTGTTCCAGCTCGATATAAAGCTCTTCGCCATAACGCCGGGCACCGCCGTGCTGTGCACCATAACCCCTGCGGGTATGTGCTTTCTGCCTTCGATATAGCAAAGGTTGTTTGTTAAAATTGCTCTATTAATCTTCATTTATCCTTACCTTGAACATTTCTATTTATATTATACATCCGCAGCGCCGCCGCAAAGGGGCAGCACATATGGCCAGATTTTCAAGGCTCGGGGGCCTTATTCTTATTATTGCCCCTCTACTATCATATTTAAGAAGCTTCTCTGTGGTGATTGCCTTAAACCTTCTCAATCCGGTATTTCATCGGGGTATGCTCCGACTCATCGGGTACAAAGCCCAGCCTGCGGTACAGGGGAAAACCTGCTTTCGTCGCCTTAAGCTCGAGATAGGAGAGTTTTCTTCGCTTAGCCTCCTCAATTGCCGTCTCCATTAGGCTCCCGGCGAGTCCTCTGTTTCTATATTCGGGCAGGGTGTAGACGTTCAATATTGTGCCAATCAGCCCGGTCATGAAGTTCGGATTTGCTGGCCTTTCCGTTATCAGAAGAAAAACCGTCGATATAATCGTATCACCGTCCTCGCAGACAAAGACAAGCAAATCACGGCCTAAGTGCCTGCCGAAGTAGTCCTGCAGCTGCGCTTTGATTGCGCGAATCTGTTCTTTGCTTAAGCCCTCGTGCTCCTCGGTCAAAAACGCGATGCGCATGTCTATCAGTTGAGGGATGTCCTTTTCATCAGCCGACCTTAATAGCATGTAAAAACGCTCTCCTCTCGGTTTTTGTCTTTTTGCTTATCATTTAAACGGGCTTCGCCTTTTCAGATGCGGGCAGATTCTTCACACAGATTATCGGTTTATCGCTTCTGTCTTTGTAAATCAGAAGCACATGGCAGCCTTTTTCAAGCATCCTGTAATCTTCCGGCGCCGTCGTGCGGTAGATTTTGTTTCCGCTTAAGTCCTCTATTTCTATGTACTTTCCAGTATCAGCCGCTTTTTTTGACACCTTCGCATCGATACAGTAGAGCCTGGACTTGTCGTCTGAAATCATTTTAAATAATTGTCGTGATTCTAGCAAGTACATTACGATTGCGGCTGCAAGACAACACAAGACGACAATTGATAGGTTAATATACTCGCTATTCTGTATGACCGCCGTCACAAAAAAGGCGAGGGAAAAAACAAGGCATATGAGGTAGGCTTTGCCGTAGTATCTGATTCTCTGCCTGTTTCTGTGAGCGCCGAAGTCAAGTGCGATTTTTTTATCTTCTTCACCCAATGGCCTGAGGAGGGTTTCAATGTTTGTCCCTGTCTGCGCTTCCTGCGCTTTCCTGGCTTTCGTTGATGTCTGAAGCACATACTTTGGAACCGCAAAAAGTACCGCCGCCTGCTCGTCTGAGGATTTTATCAGCCAGAGCTCCTTGCCTTCCTTGATGCTGTCGTAATACGGGCCGAAGACCGGGATGTTTTCAAGGGTTCTGCCGCCGGGGAGTTTTGCGCTCAGACTGCAAAGCCTCTTTCCCCAGAAAGAGGTTTTTTCATTTTTTGCGGTGCAGACCGCTTTCCCGACTAAAAAATGCTCCCCGTATTTTTTTATATCATATTTTATCCCCGAATTTTGTCTCCGCGTTTTCAGGTCACTAACAGCGCTTGGAACTATAAGGGCCAAGATAGCCAAAGGAGCTAAAAGAAAAATTAGACCGAGTCTATTTTTTAAGACATAATATATCACCGCTGCAAGTATTAATAGTATACCAGGCAATCTGGCAACTTCAACAAAATAAAGAAGCCTGCCTGCGTAAATACTGTTCATTTTCTTCAAAATGAGAATTATTAGCTGGTCCTCACTACTATCCGCATTACGCATGAATTGCTCGTTTCCGGTTTTCTGGGATTTCATCATTTTGCTTCCCTCCGTATTTTGAAGTTCGGAGAATTTAATCAATTCTGAAGAGGCTTATCTAAGACAATTATATTAATAGATTGAAAATAATGGCAATTATTCTGCCTGTTATTAATATGCACTCTGTACAAAAACGTTTGAGCTACTTTTTTGCATGAAAGGAGGCGCGTTTTATAGTTAAGGGAAAAGCGGCCGTTATTATCGCATATTTTTAGGTAATGGAGGGGTTTTAGTTATGCAGGTAATACTGATGATTCTCGGCTTGGCATTGGTTATGGTCCTGATTTTCAGAGGCGTTCCGATCTTTTTCACGGCGCTCATCGCATCCCTGTTTATCGTTGTCACAACGGCGATTCTGACGACGGCGCAGATTAACCTGTCCCAGATAATGATTACGGAGTTTGTAAACGGTATTGCCGGCTACTTTGGCAGCTACTTCTGGCTCTTTATACTCGGAGCAATATTCGGAAAGCTGTTTGAAGTGTCGGGGGCCGCAGATTCAATCGCGACTGGCATAATAAACAAGCTCGGAGAAAAGGCAATAGTCCCGGCCATAATTCTCGCAGGTTTTCTCCTCTCATATGGCGGAGTATCCGTTTTCGTCGCTTTCTTTGCGATGTATCCGCTTATGCTCTCAATGTTCAAGAAAGCCGATATTACACGCCATCTTCTTCCCGCATTGTATTTTGCCGGCGCAGGAACCGCGACCGGAATGATGCCGGGCTCGCCGGCGGCCCACAACATTATCCCCACTCAGTTTCTTGGGGTAAAAACTACAGCGGCCTTTGTCCCCGGAATGATAGCCGCCGCGTTTGAAATGGTTTTAGTTTTTATCTGGATATATTACTGTGTGCGCAGAGCCAAAAAACAGGGCAAACACTTTGAGGCGACCGCGGCTGACGAGGAGGCGATGAAATCGCGGGCTGGGAAAAAGCTGCCGAATTTCTGGCTGAGCCTCGTCCCCATGGTCATACTTCTCGTACTGCTTAACGGAACGAGCCTCGGCGTCGCCCCGTCTCTTGCAGGCGGCATTGTTGCAGCCCTCATATGCTTCTATAAAACAATTGATTGGAAGAACGTCTGGGGCATCCTTTCTTCGGGCACCACAGGCGGTTTAATCACTTTGTTCAACACGGCGGCCATCGTCGGGTTCGGCACGGTAGTTAAGGTCATGCCCGCCTTCACGATAATGACCGACGCGATTACGAAAATTGGCGGCTCGCCCCTGGTCTCGGCAAGTATAGCGGTAGGCCTGATTGCCGGTATCACCGGTTCCGGTACCGGAGGGCAGGGCATCGCGCTGCCGGTCGTAAAGACAAACTACATAGACACAGGACTTATCACGACAAGCGCTCAGCTTGAAGGACTTGCAAGGTGTGTGTCCATAGCCGCTCTGACGCTTGACTCTCTGCCGCACTGCGGTCTGGTCGTATCGGTTATCAACTATACCGGGAACACCCATAAGACCTCTTATATCGCTGCCGGCGTTACAAACGTTGTCATCCCGATTATCACGTTGTGTCTCCTCATACCGCTTTGTTATGTGTTTGGTTACGCGTAATATAAGCAAGTTTTCCTTGGTATTATTTCACTATATAGTCATGTGTTTACAACACTGTTGGAGGTATAAAAATGGAACTGGCGTTGACAGGAGTCAGAGTAATACAGCTTGCCAATTTTGTCGCGGCTCCGGCGGCGGCCCGGTATTTCGCGGACCACGGCGCGGACGTCATTATCATAGAAAACGCGCAGGGGGACCCGCTCCGCTACACCGCCGTAAATGAAGGCCGCCCCCAGGATATGTTTGAGAACACCACCTGGGAATATCTCAACGGGAATAAGCGCTGCATCTCCCTTAACCTGAAAAGCCCGGAGGGCAAGGAGGCGTTCTTCAAGCTCCTTTCTACGGCGGATATTCTAATGACAAACTGGCGGGAGCAGGCGCTGATTCGCGCCGGGATTGACTACAATTCGATTAAAGACAGGTTTCCGAAGCTCGTTTACGGCATGTGCACCGGTTACGGCATAAGCGGGCCTGACAAGGACCTGCCCGGATACGACATGACCGCCTTTTTAAGCCGCGGCGGCTACCTGCACGTATGCCGCAGGGCGGGCGGGCCTCCGCCTCCTGCGATTCCCGGGATTGGAGACAACAACGTTGGCCTTGTTATGGCCCTCAATGTTCTGACCGCCTATCTCCGCTCGCTCAGGACCGGAGCAGGGGACCTTGTCGTCTCAAGCCTCTATGAAAATGCGATATGGAATCATTCGATAATGCTGATGGCCTCTCAGTACGACGGCTACGCGCGCACTTTCCCCATCGGCATGTATAACAATACAAACCCGCTGAACGGGGGATATACGACCGCGGACGACCGCATTGTCCAGATAGCGATGCCGGATTACGACCAGCGCTTCAAGCATTTCTGCGGGGCGATAGGCAGGCCGGACCTTGTGGAGTGCGGAAAATACTGGCCGCAGGCCGAGATGGTGAGCAAGGGCTACCTGCACGAGTTTACCGACACTCTTATAAACTTTTTCAGGAGCAAGACCTGGCCCGAGCTTAAAAAGATGCTCGTCGAAGGCGACAT
Organism: Clostridiales bacterium; assembly: GCA_012838345.1. Taxonomy (GTDB): domain Bacteria; phylum Bacillota; class Clostridia; order Oscillospirales; family Oscillospiraceae; genus DUPK01. Next base: position 16,298 of record DUPK01000065.1, read on the forward strand.
CCCGCACGCTCTTGCCTACAACTGGCAGGAGATGCTCGAGGACCCGCAGGCGGAGGCCATGGGCTGCTACTACGACCTTAAATGCAGAAACGGCAATGTCCGCCGCATAACAAGAACGCCCGGCCACTTTGTGTCCGTACCCAAAACCATGCCGAAGGTGGCTCCGCTTATAGGTGAGGACGGGCCGGATATTCTGAAGGAGCTCGGGTATGGCGAAGAGCAGATAAGCGCGATGCTTGATAGCGGCGCTCTCTATGTCTGGAAACCGGAGACAGTTTAAATTGCGCATAATTTTCCATTGATTTGGAGTCATCTTGTCGGGCAAATAAGCGCGACATATGGTAAAATGTGCTTATAGATTTTGAAAAGGACGGGCTTCATATGGATTACAAATACATAATTTATGCCAAGGAAAAGGGGATTGCGACGATTACCTTTCACAGGCCGGAGGCGATGAACGCCTTAAACTCGCAGTTACTTAGCGAGCTTTCGGCGGCGGTTGAAGAGGCAGCCGCCGATGGGGAGGTCCGTGTAATCATATTCACGGGCGAGGGCAAGTCCTTTATAGCGGGCGCCGACATCAACGAGATGGAAGGCAAGGACACCATGGGGATTATCGAGTACTCCAGAAAGGGCGCAGCCCTCTTTCGCCGCATCGAGACACTGCCGAAGCCGACAATAGCCGCGGTAAACGGCTACGCCTTCGGCGGCGGCTGCGAGTTTATGCTCTGTACCGATATCCGGATAGCCCACGAAAAGGCATCCTTCGCGATGCCCGAGGTCACTCTCGGAATTGTGCCCGGCTTCAACGGAACGCAGCGGCTCCCAAAGTGCATCGGCATGAGCAGGGCAAAGGAGCTGCTGTTCACAGGCCGCCGCATAAAGGCCAACGAAGCCCTCGCGCTCGGCCTTGTAAACAAGGTCGTCCCCGCCGAGAGCTTCATGGCAGAAGTCATGGCTGAGGCAGAGCTAATTGCCAAAAATTCAGCGACGGCCATTTCGCTTGTTAAGGCCGCGCTCGCAGCCGGCGAGGATGTCAGCGTAGATGTTGGCAAGGACATTGAGCTCGGGTATATGGCGGCGAGCTTCGGCACCCCGGACCAGACAGAGGGCTTTGCCGCCTTTAAGGAGAAGCGTCCGCCCAAGTATATCTAATCCATGGCTGATAAAGCGGTACTGAATACATAATAAGGAGAGATTTATATGGAAGGCTTTTATCTGGAGGATTTTGAAGTAGGCAAGTGCTATAAAAGCCAGGCGCGGACAATCACCGAGACGGACGTCATGAACTTTGCAGGGCTCTCGGGCGACTTTAACCCTCTGCACACAGACGAGGAGTTCGCCAAGGCCAACATGTTCGGCAAGAGAATCGCCCACGGTATGCTCGGCCCGGTCATAATGACCGGAATGTCCAACCAGACCGGCATGTTTGCGGGCACGACCATAGCCTTTATGGAGCTCACAATAAAGTATAAGGCTCCACTTGAGATCGGGGACACGGTGCACCTTGAGATGACGCCGACCGAGATTATCCCGAGCAAAAAGCCAGGGCGCGGCATTCTCAAGCTCAGTGCCAATCTTGTAAACCACGGCGGCAAGCTCATTACGGAGTGCGAGTGGGTGCTGATGATGAAGACAAAGGAGGCAAAAAGCGAATAGCCATAGTTTGACCGCGGGCATATTTATTTCACGGCGATGCTAAAAGGCTTTCAAAACCAATAGCAAATCGAAAAAAGCACTCTACGCCTGCAGGCGTAGAGTGCCTTTTACTGTGCTTAAATCAGAACTATTTTATAAACTGCAATATAACGCTCTGGGCGAGCAAGGATACGATGACCACCGAAACGTCTATAATTACACCCGCTATCATCGGCTTAATGCCGACGCTCCCCACCTCTTTAAAGCTGGTGCCAAGGCCAATCGAGGCTAACGCCATAGCCATGCAGAATTTTGATACCGAGGAAATTTTGGTGACAACCGCGGCGGGCAAAAAGCCCAGACTCCTTATGCCGACCACGGCGAGAAAGCCGAGTATAAACCAGGGGAAAATCCTGCGTATGCTTACCTTATCGCAGCCCGAATCAGGCTCCTTTTTGGCGTATATCCATGAAAATATAAGGACAATCGGCACTATGAAAAGCGTTCTCGTTAGTTTAACGATTGTAGCCAGCGAGCCGGCGGCGTCGGAGAAGGCGTAGCCTGCCGCGACGACGGAGGAGGTGTCGTTAACGGCGGTGCCAATCCAAAGCCCGTACCCTGTGTCGCTAAGGCCCAGCAAGCGGCCTATCCAGGGAAAGGCGATTACGGTTATTATATCAAAAATGAATGTTGCCGAGATTGCATATGCGATGTCCCTGTTCTTTGCCTTGATTGTGGGGCCGAGAGTCGCGACTGCGGTCCCTCCGCAAATCGCGGTGCTCACCGAGAGGAGGTTTGCGAGCTTCCGGTTGATTTTGAAGCCCCTCTTGCACAATTGCCCCACGCCGAATGCGGTCGCAAGCGTGAATGCCATGAGTATCAAAGCGTACCTTCCGGCCTGAATGACCTGCGAGAAGCTCAGCGTTATTCCTGAGAGGATAATCCCCGCGCGAAGAATTTTCTTGGAGGTCCAGTTGATTCCCTTGTCGAAAGCATCAAAGCGGCTTGAGAGCGGATTTAGCAGCATTCCGAGAATCAGCGCAATTAGCGTCCTGCCCAGAATGGAGTCCGGGATGACAATACCGATTATGTATGAAAAGACGGCTATTGAGAGCATAACTCCGGGTAAATACTTTTTAATGGCATTCATCTTGCGCGATTCCTTTCTTAGCCTGATTTACAGTCTTGATTTTATCACGGCTATATGATAAACTCAAATTATGAATACTAATAATTATATAAGAAATATTTATAATACGGTGAAATTATGCTCGACTTCAGACACGAAACCTTTCTCACCCTGAGCTCCTGCGGCAGTTTTACGAAGGCGGCGGAACATTTGCATATCACTCAGCCGGCCGTCTCGCAGCATATCAAATATCTTGAGGAGTATTACGGCTGCAAGCTGATTGACACGGGGAGCAGAAAAATAAAGCTCACCAGGCGGGGTGAGCTTTTAAAAGAGTTTGCGACAACCGTTTTTGCGGACTCGAAGCATTTTAAGCAAATCATCGGCTCGATAGATACCGAAACGACGCAGTTTTCCTTCGGGGCGACCTTGACCATCGGCGAATATGTCATGCCGGGTATCCTCTCGCGTTTGCTGATTAAATATCCCTCAATGCAAATTCACCTGTCCGTCGCGAACACGCAGATTCTACTTGAAAGGCTCAATAACGGCGAGCTGGATTTTATTGTAGTGGAGGGGATGTTTGACAAATCGGAGTACGACTCGACGCTCTTTAGCCTCGAAAGGTTTATTCCCGTGTGCTCGCCGAAATCGGAGTTTGCAAAGGGTGAGGTAAGCTTCGCCGACCTCGGCAAGAGCCGCCTGATACTGCGTGAAAAGGGTTCGGGCACAAGAGAAATCTTTGAAAACATATTGCAAAAGAACAACTTCTCGCTCCACGCGTTTGACAAGGTGACCGAGATAGGAAACATGGCCGCGATAAAGAAGCTGGTTTCGAAGGACCTGGGTATTACGTTCCTGTTTGAAGCTGCGGCAAAACAGGAGATTGAAAACGGGAGCCTGAGGATAATCAACATTCCCGGCTTCTCCGAGCAGCGTGAGTTTAATTTCGTGCTGCTGAAAAACAGCTTTTTCCGCGGGCGGTATATGAAAATTTTCGGGCTGCTGAAGGACTTTGCTTGACGCTCGTTTGGAAAGGCCGTTTTTCCCTGTCGGAGCAGGAAAAAGCAGCCCCGCCTAATAAATTCAAAGGCACTTCATGCCCGCTTGCATTGAGTGCCTTTTGTATTTGATTTATTTACTCCCCGCGCTCAACTCGCACCTTGGCTTAGCCCCAATTTGAGCTCGGTTAGTTTGACTTAACCCGCAAGATTAATTAAGCCAGTCATCGCCTGCTTAAGAAAATTTGCAAAAATATGCATTGACAATGAGACCACCCGGTCATATAATATAACCAAAGAATATGACCACATGGTCACATATCGAAAAGGAGAGCTTATGCCGAAAGATACTTTTTTTAACCTGCCGGATGTAAAGAGCAATTTAATAATACTGGCCGCTGTAGAGGAGTTTTCCAGAGCTAGCTTTACTGCAGCGAGCATAAATCAGATATGCAGGAGAGCAAACATCCCGAAAGGCAGCTTCTATCAGTACTTTAGGGATAAGCTGGATTTGTACGTCTATATAATGAAGCTGGCCATAGAGGAAAAAATCAGGCTTTTCTCCTCTGTCATTGATGATTTTTCCACATTGACGCTGCCGGAGCAAGTCCGCCTGCTTTTTCTTAAAGGTGTGGAGTTTGCAAACAGACATCCTGACTACGCCGCCCTGGGCGAGCAGTTTTCCAAAGAAAGCGATGAATCGGCAAAAGCGGCGGTTATAAAAGAAGGGGGCAGGCTGTCGGAATCACTGTTTTTGCAAATGATAGACAATGCAAAAAGTAAGGGCGAGATAGACAATAGAGTGGACTCCTTGGCCCTGAGCTTGCTGCTTAAATCTTTAAACAGTGCGGTTAACGAATATATGCTCGAAAAGTTCGGCGGCGCTGGATATGAAGAAAACAGGGAAGAGATAGATGGTTTTGTGGATTCGCTGTTAAACATCGTTTTCAATGGAATCCGCAGCGGAAAGGATTAATTTGGAGGGTCTATATGAAGAAAAAAATAGATTTTATAGTCGGAATGCTTTTCGCGGCTGCCACTATTCTGTTTATCGTAATTTTTCTATCAGATGACGCGTTTTTCAACTGGGCGTTTGAAAGGCATCACAATGTGCTAAGCTGGTATATAAGACCCCTGTTCATAATACCAATGGTTATATTTGCATACAGAAAAAGCTTCACCGGCATATTCGCCTCGATATTTGCCCTGTTTACGAGTATGTTTTGGTTCCCTGTTCCGGCAAAAAGCAGCCCCAAGGTATTGGAGTTTCTGGCTTTTGAGATGGAGTACCTGAAGGGCGTATGGACGGCTCCCAAAATAGTAATTAGCCTTGCTGTGCCTCTGTTCTTCTTCATGCTTCTTATGGCGGCGTGGAAGAGAAACTTAAAATGGCTTCTCGGCATCATTATCGGCGCGGCCGCCCTGAAACTGATTTGGAGCGTGGTTTTCAGCGGTGAGGCGGGGCTTTCGATTCTAATACCTGCGCTGTTTGGCCTGATTGTCTGTATCGGCGGACTTAGCTATTTTTTCAGGAAGCGCAGGACTAGGGACTGAAAACACAAGCGACAGCGCTTCCAAGTATAATTTGTTTCACTTCCTTACAGAGCTTCTCTACCATGTCGCAGCAATCTGCGGGAGAAGTACCGAGCAGCTCGAAAATGCGCTTGACCCTTTCGGCGTAATTTTCGGGTCTTTTCCTAAAGTTTTCAATCATCCTTACTGCCTTCTTTTCGTTTATGCAATAGACAGTGTTTAAAGCAAACAGCACCTGGTTTAAACACGAAATCGCGCGAAAGACATGGCCTGCGATATAGTATTTGTCATCCGCTTTTACGCTAGCCTTTACAAACTTTAAGGAAAATTCCGCCTCAAACATAAAAAAGTCGATTAAGCTTTTCTGCAGGGCTGAGGGGTAGGTCTCCGCCTGCTTTTTTAATTTATGGAAGCTATCGTCCTTTGTATACAAAACTTTGCTGATTGCAAGTTCCCCGCGGTACATTGCGCTTATATATCCGTGCGGATGCCCCGTCTGATAGTTTGCGGTGACAATTCCCCGCTCGGTATCCTCAATAACCTGCTTAACCCTCTCTATATCGCGCAAAATCAAATCCACATGATAGCCCCCGATTATAAGCCAGCCGCCGGCGTTAACCCACTCGCCCCATCCTCCGGGAGGCACGAGCAAATTACTTCTGCGCTCGCTATCGAGCTGCGCGGCAAGCTCATTGATAGAGTTTAGGTCAAACAGTTCGGGCCTGTAATAGATGCCGATGTCTATGTCCGAATCCTCGCTATGCGTCCCCCTGGCCCGCGAGCCGCCCAGAACAATCCCCTCTATATACGGCAGGGATGAGAGCTTCTCCGAAACCGAATCGATAATGTTGCTTACCATCAAGCACACCCCGCTTTTCTTATTTTTGCACCGTCAAGACATCGAAACGTCCCCCGTCACTTCTTTCCAGCGCCAATAGACCACCGCCGCCACCCATGAACGGGGAATGATTTTGCCGAAGAAGGAAAGCACCCGATTGAGCATACCCGGAACATATATGCTTTCCCCCGCCAGCGCGCGGTCAATTGTGTTGCGTGCAACGCCCTCCAAAGGATTTGTGGTTGCGTTCCCCCAGAAGCCCTGCGCTTTAATGCTGCATATGGTCTCGTGTGTAGTTACCATACCGCCCGGGCACAAGGTCAGTACGTTAACATCCTCATTTTTAAGCTCCTGGCGCAGTGAAGTGGCAAAATCCAGCAGAAAGCGTTTTGACGCGGCGTAGGTCGCCTTTATCGGCATAGGAAACATTGATGCAAGACTTGATACGAACACAATGGTAAAGGGCCTGCCCGGCCTGCGGCGCTTTAAGATAGCGTGGGTAATTCGCAGGGTTGCTGCATTGTTCAGCAGGACTATTTTGACAAGCTCTTCTCTTTCACGGCCCAGAAATCCGCCCTCAAAATCCAGGCCCGCGACGTTTAGCAGCATATCAAAGCGGATTTCATGCTTATCTATAAAATCAAGCATTTTATCCACGCTTTCCGCATTTGTAAGGTCGCAGGCTGCCGTTGCAACCGGGACATCAAACTGCCTTTCAAGCCCGCGCTTAATGCAGAGCAAGCCGTCCTCGTTTATATCTGTCAAAAACAGCTTATACCCACGGCGTCCGCATTCATTGGCAAGTGCGCGGCCCAGGCCGCCCGATGCGCCGGTTATCATTACGTTCATACCATCTCCACCTCTTCATAGCGAATATCGCAAAGCCGTTCGCTCAGTTCGAACAGGCGGTTGGCATTTTCGCTTGTCACCTGTCCGCTGTATTTCTTTTCCTTGCAAAGATAGTAGTATAGCCCTTCCGGCATGGGTTTTTGCATACACAGGAACGCATAGGTTTTTGCGGGAACGGCGGGCGGTACTCCATGCCTCTTGCGAAGCGCCCATATAAAATTGACAAGGCCGCCTGTTTCCTTATTGCCTATATCAGTGTTTACGAGACCCGGGTCAACTACGTATGCGCGGATGCCGGCCGCCGCATATCGGTCGTTTAGACCCTTGGCAAACAGAATATTGCATAGTTTCGACTGCTTATAGGCAATGAGCGGGTTATATCTGTGACACAGCATTACGTCGTCCCAGCGCACCTTGATACCCTTATGGGATTTGCTTCCTGTAATTATTACGCGTCCCTGCGCTTTTTTCAAAGCAGGCAGAAGCTTATATGTAAGCAGGAAACCTGCCAAATGGTTGAGTGCGAACTGCTGTTCATAGCCCTCGTCGGTAGTCATATACCAGCTTCGCACACAACCGGCGTTATTTATCAGGGCATACAGTTTCCCGTTGCAGTTTTTGTCAAGGTAAAATGTGATTTCTTCAGCGACCCGGACAACCTCTCGCTGTTGCATTAAGTCGGCGACAAAAAAGGTGATTTTGGCATCCGGGTTTTCGGATAGTATCCTTTCTTTAGCTCGATTGCATTTAGCCTCGCAGCGGGCAATTCCGAGGACATTAAAGCCATGGTTTGTTAAAATACGCGCAGTCTCAAGGCCGATGCCGGACGAAGCGCCAGTAATCACTATGGTATCCATCCATGTTTACCCCTTAGCTCAGATGAAAGGCTTGTATCCGAACCAGCCCCAGGTATGCCAGAACTCAAGGCTGCCTGATGAAATCATGGATATTATCATTCCAAGGACAAAGCAGGCGGTAAACAGCGCTACGGAAAACAGGGCAAGGGTGCGGATGCGCCTGTTGGTTTTAGCCGGCAGCCGCGGATATATGCCGAGGGAAGGGAGTATCGGACGCCCGGAAGCGGCTGCCAGAGCATTCTGGTGGAAGCGGCTGTAGGAACGCATGAGCTGACGAATAAATAATGCAAAATAAATGCAGCCCGTGGCCGACAGTACGGAAAGCGCAGCCAAAGACAAGCCGAACACCACTCCGGACAGGCGGGGCAAATGCGGAAGAATTGACCAGGGGCTTAAGCCTCCGACCAGACAGACCGCAGCCACCGCGTTGCAGATGGAAAAGGCCGCCATGATTATTTCCCAGGCCATAAGCAAAATAAAGAAAGCGCCTGCAAAAATGTCGATAAACCCGAGCCCTATAGCCGTTGTCGCTCTCCTGCCTCCGCTCTTTCTGTCCTCGCCGGCGCTTTCAAACTGCGAGGCAAGTTCGGCGGGATTGCCCAGCTTAGCGGCAATCTCCTCTTCGGAATAGCCGTCCGCCATTTTGAAAGCAAAGTGCTGCTCATACTCGTTTATAATTTCGTCGGCATCAGGGACGCTGTTCTTTTTAAGCTCAACAGCAAGTTTTGAAAGAAATTCACTTCTCATCATTGTTTTCATCCTCCAATAAGATTTCTACCTTTTTGGCAAAGTTAAGATATTCAGCACGCTCTTTTTCATAGGTCTCTCGCCCAAGCTTTGTGAGCGAGTAGTACTTACGTGGCGGCCCGCCGCTTTCTTCCTGCATATAGGTGGTGAGCAGGCCTTCACTTCTCAGCTTTCTTAAAATCGGGTAAACCGTGCCGTCGGCTATGTCAATATGTTTTGACAGGTAATCGGATATTTCATACCCATAGCAATCATGCTTTTTTAGCAGCGACAGCACGCACAATTCCAGCACACCCTTTTTGTATTGTATGTTCACAGGCTCCCTCCCTTATCAATAATCAATAGAACGCGTTATCTACTACTAGATTATATTCATTAGTTTTCGAATTGTCAATACCTATTGGGAAATTTATGTGAAATAATAAAGGGAAGTTTCGACGGGTGGGCATATATGAGTAGAAAAAAGCCTATACATTTGCATAAAATAAGGCCGCCAGTCGAGAGGTTTTCTTCTCAACTGGCGGCTATCTTATCGTCTTAGAGCGTTGCTTTATTACAAACTCCGGACAACTGGCCATAATATACGATTGCTTTTGGTTAGCTTTCTACAAGTCCCTCATTGCCGGCAAAAGTCCTCTTCAGCTTGAATTTCTTTATCATCTGTTTCAGCGCTTCGGCCTGGCCTGAAAGTTCTTCGCTTGCGGCTGCGCTTTCCTCGGATGAGGCTGAGTTTTCCTGAACCACCTGGGATACCTGTATAAGGCCCTGATTTATTTGAGTAATAGCGGAGGTCTGCTCAAACGAAGCTCTCTGTATCTCGCTTATTAAATCTGATACGGATTTGACTTCTTCAACAATTTTGTTAAGGGACTCGGCGGTTTCATTTGCGATTTTGGCACCGGCTTCCGACTTCTTTATTGAGTTTTCAATCAGAGCTGTCGTCTCCTTCACAGCGTCGGCAGAGCGTCCTGCAAGAGTTCTGACCTCTTCGGCGACAACGGCAAAACCTTTGCCGTATTGGCCTGCCCGGGCGGCCTCGACTGCGGCATTGAGCGCCAGTATATTGGTTTGGAAAGCAATATCGTCTATTACTTTTATGATTTTATTGATATTGCCGGATGCCTGGTTGATTTCATCCATTGCTTTTAGCATCTCTCTCATATGCTCGTTTCCGGTAACCGCATTGTCTTTTGCCTTTTCGGCTAGATTATTGGCCTTGGTTGCATTGTCGGCGTTTGTATTTGTATTGGATGAAACTTCTTCCATTGCAGCGGAGAGCTCTTCTACCGAGCTTGCCTGCTCCGTGGCCCCTTGTGAAAGCGCCATGCTGGAATTGGAGATTTGCTGGGCCCCGGCCGCAACCTGGTCGGAGGCGGTGGCGATATTCACAATAAGCTCGTTAATGTTTTCTACCATTTGGGAGAGCTCCTGTCCAAGTAGGTCCTTTTCAGAGCGAATGGGCACGTCAACCGAAAGGTCTCCGTCAGCTATTTTCCCGACTATAGCCGCTTGCTCTTTGGTGCTTTCAACCAAAGCTTCAAAAGCATCGACGAGTTTTCCGGTTTCATCATTAGACTCAATTTTCAAAGATATATCCATATCCCCTTTAGCGAGCTTACCGGCGGCGGCGACAACCTCACCAATGGGCCTGGATATACCGCGGGATATAACAAGACCCAGCACAACTGCAAACGCCGCGCCGATTACCAATACGATAATCATTATCAAAATTGACCTTTGAGCATGCTGGGCGTTTAACCCAATCTGTATTGCCGCATAATCAACATTATAGTCAATTAGTTGCCGAATTGCGGTTTCAGCATTTTGTGCTAAAGTACGGGCATTTCCATCCATTGAAAATGCCGCGGCATATCTTTCCCTACTAATCAGCCCGGTGTCGAGCTGGTCCATTAGTTGATCCGTCAAGGTCTCATATTCTTTTACTACAGCCTCAATGTTATTAAGCAACACAAGCTCCGTTTGAACCTCCGTTTCGTCATATGCTGACAAAATTTTGTGATAGGCGCTGATACTATCTGCGATTGTATCTTTGTGTGCCGCGACTCTCTCCTGATAATATTGCTTGACTTCCTGCGTGGTGGCAACCGTACCATAACCTAATACGTTTACCCTAATCTGCTGGAATTCTGAACTGATTATTTCAAGATGTTCCATTGCTTGGGTAGAACTACTGTAGTCCCGTTCATAGGCGGTTTGAACTGAGTTGAGATTCAGAATTCCAACAATTCCTATTGCGCATGATATGACAACTATGATGAAAAAACCTAAAATTATTTTGACTCCAATTTTTAAGTTATTAAACCACTTAAACATCAAATTTATCCTGTTGACATTTCAGAGCCTCTCCTCCGCCTGATAGCAGGCTGTTCTGATTCGTTTTTACAGACACTGAATTCGCTAATCAAACATATCCTATATATTCAATTTTATCTAAAGCCGCAACCATATACATGCAAAATTAGTTAATATACTATATTTATTGCATGGAGCAAAGTAAAAGTAAGCGTTTTCTCTTATGATGTATTATAGAAATTGTTTATAGCCTCATAGAAATAATAATCATATATGTGTGTTTGCAATTATTGCATTAATCCCATCTTGCTATATAAATGAAAAGAAAAGAGGCAGGGAGCTCCTACCCTCAGAAAATCATCGCGGTTTGAACGTATTTTCCATCTTCTTTAGCGTGCCTGCTTTTCGGGCTAATTACAAAAAAACCCTTGATATGTTCACGCGGAACATATCAAGGGTTTTTTTGGTATATTTTATTTCCCGGAGGTTAGGAAGCCCGGTTCAATCTTATCTCAAGGCATATCTTACCGATTATTGTGCAAATACAGCAGTTTGTCGCGATTTCATATTTCTTATTGTCATTGGCATCAAGCTTATATTGCTCGGGAGGTAATATATCGCATTGAATTTTGCTATCTGAAAGTGTCGTCATGACATTGCCGCTTATGATATTCGCGATCTCAGATATGGCGGAGGCCACGAAAACATCTACCGCGTTAAACTCCATGCCGCTCATTATGTTCACCATATTCAGCGATGTCGAGACAGGGAAGCGGTAAACAATCTTGCCTTGAAGGTCACCGACAACTCCGACGACTATATCGACCTCATCGTCACATTTAAAATCCTCTGATGGATGTTCGGAAACGTCTGAGATGTTCAGCATCAGATTAAAAACTTTTTGTGTTGCATCAACAAAATCTCTGTAAAGCTTATGTACCATTTCCGCTCATCCTCTCTTTTTGGCATAATCCGCTATAAGTTGGTCTTCAGCAGCAACATGGTTAATCAGCCATGAAAGCAATCTGCCTCCGAACTCCTGCATCAAATTCTCGTCGTAATTGGATTGTTCGTACTTTCTGGAGACCTCCTGAACATAACCAACCATTCCCATATGTCGCTGTTTATGAGCTTCATATCCGGGATAATTGATGCTTTTCTGGTATTCTTCCTCATCGTGGAAATGCTCGACGACATATTTTTTCATAAACTCCAGCGTCTCGTTTAATTTCGGAAGTTTCTTTTCCCAGCTATCCTCCGAACGCAATACCTGCAAGAAAGATTCGACACGTCTGAATAATTCTTTATGCTGCGCATCTATCTGAGGAACGCCAAGTTCGTAGTTGTCTTTCCATAGCATAATAACTACATTCCTTTCTTTAATTTATCGGCATTATTCCAAAGCGCAATTGTCCTTTATTATTCTCTTGCTTACTCCATCTGCTGTTTTACAATATCTTCGGTGGCGGCCATGGCCTCTAGCGTCATGGAAAGAAGCTTATCAAGTTCCCAGCCGAGCTGATTAGCCCCGCGCTCGATTATTTCCCTTGAGCAGCCGGCGGCAAAACTCCTGGTCTTGTATTTCTTTTTAAGAGATTTAAGCTCCATATCCTTGGTACTCTTTGAAGGACGCATGAGAGCCGCCGCCCAGATAAGTCCTGTGAGCTCGTCCACGGCAAAGAGCACTTTCTCCATCTCGTGCTCGGGGGCAAGGTCAATTGTAGCCCCGCAGCCAACGGCAATTCCGTATCCATGGGAAACGACGCTGCGGATAATATCTTCACATACACCGCCTTCGCGCAGAAGCTCCGGAGCCTTGATACAGTGCTCCTGCGGATATAATTCAAAGTCAATATCATGCAGAAGACCGACAATTCCCCAATATTCTGCCTCATCTCCATATCCTAACTCCCCGGCAAACCACTTCAGAACAGCCTCGACTGTCAGTGCATGCTGGATATGAAAAGGATCCTTGTTATACTTCTTTAATAAAGCCACTGCCTCGTCTCTTGTGATATGTCCCATCGTCAACCCTTCTTATACAATTTTATTATTCTATCAATATATCTACCGTTTTTTGGGCCGGCAGATATAGTAAAGACGAAGTTCAATACGACAAATATCCCGATATGTTCCCGTCCATGCATTTTGGCTCATTTCCTGCAAAGGGGTTTTTTATCTTAAGACACCATGTTGAAACTTAACTAAATGTTCAATATAATGATAATATCAGGTTAATATTTCGGAGGGTTTGGAATGGCTTGCAACAATACTATAAAGTGCACCTGTACATATGCCTCATGTCCCCGGCATGGAAAATGCTGCGAATGTGTTTCATATCACCGCAGAAGCGGGGAAGTGCCGGGGTGCTTCTTTTCCGCGTCGGGCGAAAGAACTTATGACAGGTCAATTGAAAACCTCTACAGGGATTATCAGAAAAACCGGTAATTTCATAGTATTCGCAATTTGAGCCGTCTATCAATTAGATGGCTCTTTTGCTGAAGTTCATATTTATCTTATCTCCCACAGGCAAATCTTTCTCAGGTTTCTTGAAATAAAAAGTCATACCGCCATTATTCGGTATATTTTTTATTATATATAATTCCCGTTAAAATGTTAAGTGGGGGATATGTAAATAGGGCAGTGAGTTTGACATGCGGAAACCTGAATGTCAAAAATCTGCTCAAAATAGCGAAAATCGCATTGATATAAGGGAATCTTGTAATTTTTTCCTGCAGGTTTCCGGCCACAGTTTTATAGTACCGGCATCAGTCAGGGAGTTTCCCTCCGCATTTCGGGCAGAAATCAAATTCTGAATCAACAGATGTTCCGCAGTAAGGGCAATAGGCGGCACTGGTCCCGTCCTCACGGATGGCCTGTCCGGCCGAGGCCTTTCTGCCGTATTTCTCATTCAGCGGGTCTTTCTCCTCATCTTCATCCACTATGTCTATGATGGAGTAGCGGTTCTGTGAGGTTGCGTTATGGTGATTGTATATTGCGTTATAAACCGCTAAACCGACGAAAATGAGCCCGAACGGAATCATAAACCATACGCCCATTGCGCCGGCGACGATGCACCAAAATACTCCAAACAGGGCTGCGGCAATCCCGCCGACCATTCCCATTTTTGACGGGCCTCTGCCCGGTTTTATGCTTTTCATAATGCAAGCTTCCTTTCTCTCAAAATTGGGACAAATAAAATATATTTTATAAAATGCCAAAGTAAAAACTAATAGTTACCTTATTCAGCAATTGGAATGCTGCCATTATACCGCATCTATTACCATAAATGCATGGCACATATTGTAAACTATTTGCTTGCTTGTTTTCAAGATGCAAGGCATATTGTTTCGAAAAAAGTTATAAAGAAGCCCGCAATCTCGAACCTCCGAGAACTGCGGACTTTGTTTCTTTTACGTATTGCGAGGCACTGTTTGGTTGCAGACAGGGGCGGATAAGCTCTAACCTCCGCCTTTGCACTACCTGGTTGCCCTTTTCGTTATGAGTTTTTATTTTTGATGTGCAGTTTTGATTCGCTTTGTTTTTAAACCTCATACCCTCTCTTAATTATCAAAGCTTCAGTCATTTTGTTTCTGTTGCTTTCTTTTGCCCCTACGTGATAAAAATGATCATAGGTTTTGACCACTACTTCATCTTCCATCCCCTCAAGTTTTTCCACTACAGGGTTTTTTCTATACCTGTTTTCTTTCCAGTTTGATAATGCCCAGCCACATGGTAGATTCAGCAAGGCCTCTATCAAATCCTCATCCTCTTTTTCTCCCCATGTGTTATAATAGTCCGTATGTCTGCCAGCATACGGCGGGTCTAAATATACAAAATCTCCCTCTCTGGCTTGTGCCAATGTATTTCTCCAGTCTGCGGACTTGAAGACCCATTCTTTTTTTATTACAGACTCAATCCATCTAATTTGATTTGTAATTTTAGTTATGTAAGCTTGTCTGAATCTATCCAGTTTCCTGCAAGAAGGGACATTAAATTCACCTTTTTTGTTAAACCTCATTACTCCATTAAAACAAGCCCTGTTTAAAAATATAAAGTCTAAGCTATTTGGATTATTATTAAATCTTTCTCTTATATAGTAGTAATGCCCTTCACCAACTTCTTTTAATATGGTACCTTCATGTTGTAAAAATTCTTCTACTTTGGCCGGGGTTATCTTGCCTTCTTGAATATCTTTGTAGAACTTAATAATATGTATATTATTATCCGCAAAATATGCCTTTTCTGGAGACAGATTGAACCCCACAACGCCCGACCCCATAAAAGGTTCAATCCACCTTCCTTGAGCATCCCAATTTATATTTTCAAATATAAAAGAAACTAATTTAGTTTTTATACCCTGACATTTTATTGGCGGAACCCTAACATTATTTATTGTTACCGGTAAAGAATTTTTCAGAATATCTATTTGTAATTGCTCCATTACTTTCCACCACCATCTTTCAGCTTCAAATCAATTATAGCATACTTTACAGCATTACGCCACATATGGCGTGGCATCAGTCTTAGAGTATATATTAATATAGGACAGGTGAATAAAATGGAAGATGGAAAATTGCTATATATTATAGCGAAAAATATTAAGAAATACAGAAAAATGAATAATATGACTCAAGAAGCGCTTGCAAATGCGTCTAATCTTGCCGTTCGGCATATTCAAAAAATTGAATCTGCAACACTTAATATTACAGTTTCCACTTTAAATAAAATATCTTCCGCTCTAAATATTAGTCCCTCTGACTTACTAAAATAGGATATTGGAGTGCTGTATATGGATTTTATCAAAGAGTTTTATGAAGTGATAATGAAAATTAACCCGAACTTTGATATTGCCGGTTTTCTAACTAAAGATGATAATGTTTACCCGTTAGGAACAGATACAAAAGTATTGTCAACCGCTTTTGAGCTGATTGCAAGACCAATAGTTTATGAAATTGCTGACAAACATGGTTATCAAGTTTATGAGCCGTCGCAACAAAATTATTACCCGGATTTTACTCTTATGAAATCCCCGGGGGATACAGAAAAAATAGCTGTTGATATTAAGACTACATATAGAGAATTTAAAACAGATGGCACTTGGCGCGCTAAATTTACTCTGGGAAGTTATGCCTCTTTTATGAGGAATGGGACAAAAAATATAGCCTTCCCTTACTCTCATTACAAAAAACATTATATTATAGGTTTTATATATACTCGGGAAGAAATCGATAATTTTCACGTTTTTAAACTTGAGGACCGCAATAAGATAACTTACCCTATAAAAGACGTGGAGTATTTTTGTCAAGAGAAATACAAAATAGCAGATTATACAACCGGTAGCGGGAATACCGAAAACATTGGCTCAATTACGGCATCTACAATTGATGATTTTAAAAATGGTACAGGACCCTTTGCTGAACTGGGAGAAGAAGTTTTCCATGATTATTGGGTGAACTTCCCTAGATATCGAGAAGAAGGCCATTATCGCAATCTAAAAAGTTATTTTAAATGGATAGAGCATTTGGATGAATCCTTGTAAAAGTATCTAGTAACATCTGCGGCATAGCTGCAAGCTGCATCATGGACTTATTACACTTTTGTGTGATAGGTCCTTTTCTTATGCAAAGCCTTATGGTTCGGATTTTTAGCAAAAATGTTGGAGCCCAATTTAGAAACCCCGACATTTACTAAAAGGTTTCATAAATAAACTCACCGTGACCGCTGAAAAAGATAAGTGTTAAGACTATCATCAAGGCATATGCAATAGCCCTCAGCGCTTTCCACAGCAGCGAACCCTTGAAGCGCTGCAGGCGCTCTATGAAATTAGCCATTCATCAATCACCTCCGTAAATACGTGGGCCCCGTATTCGAAATTCAGGTGCCCCAGGTCGTGAAAGCAGTCGCGCGGAAACTCATCCGTCAAGTTTAATACCTCAATCCCATGGGATTTCAAAATACTATCAGCCGTTTTGCATACTTGCCGTGGGATTTCCGGCATTTCGGAATAAGCGTTCAAAGGCATCCAGACAGCCCTCAGCCGGATACCGTTCTCATGGCAGTAATCGATTAAATCCTCCAGAGCCGCAAGATTTTTCTCGTAGTTTTCAGGGCCTAAACCCCAGAAAAGCTCGCCGTGGCTATTTATTTTCGCGTCAAGCTCTTCGTCCGTCATTACTCCGTAGTACACTGATCTTTTCATATCGATGTGTCTTTGCATCTCGCTCTCTGTCAAAAGGGATTGTATTCCCCTTTTGATAAATGAGTTGAGCCTGTCCCTCTGAAAAAATACATACGGCTCATACGCCTTTCTGTGCCAGGGATATGTGGGGTTTGTATCCAGTGTGTCCATTAAAACAAAATAGTTTAGCCCAATGACGAGATTCTTGTTGACTGTAAGCATCCTTTTGTCCAGCATTTTTTTGAGGTCCCTTATCGTGCCGTAGTCTATCCCAAGGTTTATATAACCTGAGCGGCTTTCTTCCTCAATAAATGCAGAGATAATTACCGAGTTCCCGTAAAACACGTCGTCAAATTCTTTTCTTCCATGGGACAGTATTATTTTTTCATAGTCGTTTTTTGTAAAAAGCGTGGAATGTTCAACCGGCGCCCAATAGGAGAGGGTACAGTCGATTGCCGAAAACAGTATCAGTACGCTTATTATAAAAGCCAGATTTTTACAGCAATCTTTAGTTTTTCCCATAATAACCTCCGACTATTATGAAGCATCGACCGTTAAAATTCCAAGAAACCGCGCAGAATCGGGACTATCTTATCCGGCGGAACCGTAAACACAAGTGTGTTAAGCCCAAACATAAAATTCACGGCCGCACACCTTAAAACATATATGCTTCTCCTCGATTTCCTGCGGGTTACCGTCGTCATCGAGAAAAGGTTTTCAAACAATAAAAGCAAACCGTTGTAAACACCGGCAATAAGGTAAAGCCTATTAAATCCGTGCCACAGGCTCATTATGACCATAGTGCTGAAAGCAATCAGCCCCGAGACCGCTTTGCTGAGCCTTTTCTTCGCCACAACCACATAAATATGCTCGCGGATCCAGTCGCTGAGCGTTGCGTGCCAGCTCCGCCAAAACTGGGAGAAAGTCGGCGCCGACAGCGGTTTTTTAAAGTTCTCCGGCACCCCGTAACCCGCGACTTTTCCAAAAGCTATGGCAATATCGGAGTAGCCTGAAAAATCAAGATAAAGGAGCATGTAGCTTATTACAACAACTGCCATGCTAAGATACCAGTGACTTTCAACCTTAAGTAAATGTTCAAGTATCAATAAAGCTATCTCGACCAAAACGACTTTTTTGAACATTCCCCGGACCAAGCGTTTAAAGCAATCGGCAAACAGGGCTGAACCCGGGACAAGCGGGTTTTCATAAGTCTTTAAAAAATCGCGGTACCTGAAAATCGGCCCCGCGGTGAAAACTGGCAAAAAAAGCATATAGTTTATATATGCCAAAGCCTTTACCGGCTCGCCCGCATAATACACGAAATAAAAGGCATCAATCATTTTCAGCATTTGAAATGCGATACCAATACTTACCGCAGGGAAAGGCAAATCTATTCCGAAGACTTCGGCCCGGCTTAAGAAAAGGGGTATTGTTGCAACAACTGAAAACAGCGCAAACAATACCTTGCTTCTTGCTGTATGGCCGCTATTCTTGACACGTTTAAATAATACATGAGCAAGCAACAGTCCCAAGTGGATATAGACGATATAAAAGACTGCGAGGCGGGAGTCTATAAAAAAAATTATGCCGGCTTCAATAACCGGAAGCAAAATGTTTACTATTCTAAGGGGAAAAAGCCTGCGCAGTATGGTCACTGTCAAAGAGAACAGCGCTATTAACAGAAAGGTGTCGCCTTGAAGGTACCACATAAGCTGCTCCTTTGCTAAAGTTCTTTGTAGACAATCCGCGCAAGCTCTTTGTATCCGTTTTTATGAAAGAACGCGGCCGAAACGCGGTTTTCCACAAGGATGTTGCTTTCGATGATTTTCACACCGTTATCACGAAACCATGTTTCCGCTTTCTGGAGCATCTGCGCCGCTATGTGTTTTTCCCGGTAATCGGGCGCGATATAAACATCATGGATAGTGCCGATTGTGCTTTCGCCGGCGAATTTTAATTTCCTGTCCATGCGCGCTATGCCCGCCGTGAGAAAGCCGCAGACGGTGCCTTTATATTCCGCCACCAGCACGCAGCACAGTTTGGACTTCAGCATCACGGACAAAATGTCTTTAATGCTGTTTAAATCAAGGGAAAACGGCAATCCGAAACCATCCAGCGTGTCGTACAAATCCATATAAAGCCCCTCAAGCACATCCAAATCGGACTCACGCGCTGTCCGTATAAGCAACACTTTCACCAACCTACAGTTTTTTTGAAATGACCTCGGCGATTTCCTCAATTGTGTTCATCGGGAACAGCGTTAAATCACGCTGGGTGATTTTCACCCCCCATGTTTCTTCAGCAAAAGTAATTATCTCAAAAGCTCCCAGGGAATCCACAAACCCGTAATCGAACAGGTTGACATCCACCGTATACTCAGGGTCGTCCCCAATGTCGAACTTCTTTTTGATAAAATCATAAAGCTCTTGCTCTATCTCGCGTTTTTTCTCTATTTGGTTCATGAAAGCATTTACTCCTCTTTCCTGGCGATTTTTGATTTCAGCAGAACCCTGTCAATCTTGCCGTTGGGCGTCAGCGGCAGCTTGTCCATGCACACAAGCCTCCCGGGCAGCATATACGCAGGCACGATTTTTCGCAAATCCATATTGACCTTTCGCAGCATAAGGCTCTCATTGGTTTCCGCAAAAAGCACGATTTCCTGCGCTTCTCCGTCGTATACTACACATGCGTTGTCTATATACGCAAGGCTCTTTGCCACGGTTTCGATTTCACCGAGCTCAATGCGGTTTCCCCTGTGCTTGATCTGAGAATCGCCTCGACCGACAAAAATGATGTTCCCGTCCTCGGCAAAATAGGCAAGGTCGCCCGTGCGGTACATGCGGTCGTCGTATTGGGGGCATAACGGGTTTTGCACAAATGCCTTGCGTGTGACTTCGGGATTGTTCCAATAACCGCGGGAAATGGCGCTTCCCAAGATGCATAGCTCGCCGATTTCTCCAGCTTTAACGGGCTTATTTTCTTCGTTTAGTATAACCGCCCGCATGTTCCTGCGCGCTTTCCCGATGGGCAGGGGGTCAAAGTCGGCAAACTCGCGGTCGACGATGTAATAGGTGCAGGCGTCGGTGATTTCAGTGGGGCCATAGAGGTTAGCATACAGCAAATCGGGAAAATGGCGGCGCCATATGTTAAGCTGCTTGTTCGGCATAGCCTCGCCGCAAAACAGCACTTTCTTCAGGTACGGCATCTTCGCGTTTTCCAGGGCGCCTGAATTTGCGACGCTAATCAAAACCGTCGGCACCCAAAAAATCGTGTTTATTTGCTTTTCGTTTAGAAACTCGGGGAGTTTGTTTGAAAAACGGAAAATGACCTCAGGTATAATCACCATTTTTGCGCCGGTAAGGCACATGGTATAAATGTCGAAGGTGCAGTTGTCAAAATAAAACGGAGCCTGGTTGCCGAGGACAGTGCTTTCATTAAAGTCAAAGGTATCCCGGAGCCATTTAGCATAGTCGATGATGCCCCGGTGGGGAATGGTCACTCCCTTTGGCACGCCGGTTGAGCCCGAAGTGAACATAACATAAATCGGGTCGGAATCAATGACAAGGCTGACCTTGTCCATGACGGCCTTTTCATCTATCTCCGAGTCAACCAAATCATCATAAATATGCGGCTTTACATCGTGCAGGTTGAGCTTATCCAGGTTTTTCATATGCTCCGCGTCGGTTATTATATGACCTGTTTGCATATTCTCAAGTATGCTCTG
Organism: Clostridiales bacterium; assembly: GCA_012838345.1. Lineage (GTDB taxonomy): Bacteria > Bacillota > Clostridia > Oscillospirales > Oscillospiraceae > DUPK01. Next base: position 37,108 of record DUPK01000065.1, read on the forward strand.
CAAACGATGATTAGGTATTTCAATGTCAACGGGGACGTATGGGTTCCCGCTGTACATGGCACCCAAGTAACATACCACCGCCTTTACGCTCCTGGGCATATAGACGATGACGGGCTGAATCCCTTCCCGCTCCTTGTCTGAATCAAGCAAAGCGGAACCGAGGGATAAAGCCCTTTTTCGCAAAACGGAAAAGCTGACCTGTTCGTGCTCGTCCTCAACCGCGATTTTATCCTGAAACCTCTTCGCCGTCCTGTCAAACATCAAAATGGCTGAGTTCATTTAACTTGTCCTCTCATTATGTTTCAGTATTTTAATTCTAGCGTGGCGGCGTCACCGTATTTGGTGAAGACGGTCTTCCCGTTTTCTGTGGTTACCGTCCACCCCTCGGTAGCCGTTGACGCTTTACCATCCACCACAAGCTGCATCATGCCGCTGTCCATAAAATTAATAACTGCTCCGGTAACTGTCTTCTCAATTATTGCAGCTGTATTGACACGTTCAATGTGCGGCGTATCGGCCCGCCTGCTTGCTTCATAGACCCTTACATCACGGTTTAGTCCCGCATATATGCAGTTACCATCCCGATACCAGACGTCGGCATCTACCGCTATATTTTCCGCGTTGAAGGCTTCGCCAAATTCAATTTTTACACCGCAGGAGTTTTGATAGCCCACGTCAAAGAGCGCGAAATCTTTTGACAGGGTACGGGGCGAAACGGTCATATCCAGAGACTTTCCATCCGCACCTTCGGTGTTGGCAAGAACAATGCCCAGGTTATACGCCGCAGCGGAGGCCTTCATTAGCTGGTTCTCCATGACAAAGTTATAATTATGCTTTTTCCAGAAGTCGGCTATCTTCTGCAAAGAATTACGCGTGCTTTCCTCCGATTTATACACAAGGTCGCAGTGGTAGTAGATACACATCGGCATTCCATATTTTGCGGAAATATCGGACCAGCATTCATCCTTATATGGAAGAGTGGAGCAATTTTGAAGCAGGATGGTCCTTTTGCCGTCTACAGTGAGGAAAAACGGAAGTGAAATCACGTTCTCCGCGCTAACCTGCGGGGTTGCGCGGCTGAAGGGCGGCATAAAACCTGTATTCCAGAACAGCCCTGCATTATATGCACTTAGAAAAGATTGTACGGGGCTAAACGTACTCGTATACCACGTGTGCTGATTTGTGCCCTTGCCCTCAGCTTCGGCGCCATAGCTTTTCATGGCGTCGATATGCGCGGCTATTTCATATGCCTCCCTATCCGCAGAGGCATACTTATTTGTATAGAAATGAGCCCCAAGGTAGAATCTGTTGTCCTTTATATAGTCGATTTGCTCCTGCAGCTTATCACGATACGGAAAATAGTCTGAATCTATCGGATAAGCCAGCCCATATTCCAAGGAGCCGGCAATGAGGTCAAGGGAACCGTCGCCGTTAATGTCGGCAAAAAACGGCACGCAATTGTTGCCAAATTTGATATTGTTATTCCCTTTATAGTTCATCTCGTCGGTAGTGATATAGCCGTTAAATTCCAGTTTACCGTCATTAAATAGAAGCCTTGCGATATATCCGTCAAAAACACCGACAGCGAGGTCGTTTACATCGTCACCGTTTAAATCTATGGCTCTTGGGGACAGCCATGAGCCCAAACCTCCGCAAAGCGACGATATATCTGACATGCTCTTGGAAGAAAAACTAAGCCCTCCATTGCAATCCAATGCCGCATAATAAATTAGAAGCAAACCTTCATTGGAGCCTACAAGGAGGTCGGCAATACCGTCGCCGTTCATATCCCCCACATCAGGCAGGGTTTGCCCTTTGATTTTAGTGGAAATAAGGACTCCTCTCGGAGAAAATGTGAAATCCCCATTGCCGGAGAACCAATAAATATTGCCGTCATTACTTCCGGAAACAATGTCCAGAACATTGTCGCCGTCTATATCTATCAAAACAGGCGCCGAATAGCCTTTTACGGAAAGAGCATCGATATCGGGGGACATTAGTATCCTGGCTTCCGATGTGATAAACCTCCCATCAAATGCTTTACCGGAGTAATAATAGAAGTATCCATCGGCGCTGCCGCAGAAGATGTCCAAAATACCGTCACCATTAAAATCTATAACGCAGGGATAAGCCCTCATATCGTACTCGGGATAGTCCTCAAAATATCTTCCCGCATTTTCAATCTTCTGTAAGCTCAGCCACCTATCGCCGCTTACAATGTGTGTGCCTGATGAATAAGCGTTTTCATAAAGATCCATGGAATATGAAAACCCACTGTTATTATCTTCATTGAGAAGGTAAGTTACGCTTTCTGCGCGCGAAAACCAGCAATAGCTGTTTCGTATCTGGGCATACGAGGGGACCTGAAGGTACTCTTTACATAGTTCACCAAACAGGATGCTTGAACCGTTTTCAATACCTGTGATCTCTTCATAATGCAGCTCCCATGCAATAGAGGGCCTGCCAAAGCATCCGA
>DUPK01000066.1 GCA_012838345.1 Clostridiales bacterium
AGCTTAATATGCTGCGGACGTGGAAAGTGATTATGTTACAGTCGGGTAAATATGTAGGGGAAAATAAGCGTCTTACAGAAAGTGGCTTACTCTCCTTCGCTGTGCGCATTGGACATATTACGCCACAGGAAAATTGACAGCCACGAGGAGATGGGCAAAGCCCCAGAATTTAGAATAACATAAAAATCCAAAAAGCGCAGCATATAATGGCGATTTTTTATATTAATTTCCAATGAGGCCCAACTGCCTTAAAAATAAATCACCCGATTTGCCTGTAAGCAAACGGGTGATTTTCTGTTGTAATCAGCCGGAGCCGGTAGTATAATTATGAGCACAAAACAAGAAATTTACAGAAGAAAGAGAGGGCCTGATGAACTATAACATTGAAAAAGCCAAGCCCTCAGATGCTAAAAGTATTCTCGAATATCTAAAACAGGTCGGCTCGGAGACCGACAATCTCACCTTCGGCGCTGAAGGGCTCTCGCTTTCCGTCGAAGAGGAGGCTCAGTTCATAGCATCCTTTGAAACCTCCGACAGGAACGTGATGTATCTTGCAAAATCTGGCGGCAGGATAATCGGACTTGCATGCCTCACCACCTCGCCGAGAGAAAGACTCAGCCACCGCGGGGAGCTTGCGATTTCCGTACTGAAGGAAGCCTGGGGCAGGGGCGTCGGCGAGGCGCTCATGCGAAAAATTATCAATTTTGCAAAATACACGGCAGGCGCCGACCTAATACACCTGCAGGTCCGGAGCGACAACGAAAGGGCGATAAGGCTGTACGAAAAATTCGGTTTTGAGAAAATCGGTACATTTCGCGGCTATATGAAAATAGGCGGCGAGCTAATAGACTGCGATTTAATGAACCTTTATTTCGACTAATCTTAAGATTGGCCGTCGCCGCTGCTTCGCGGCATTTTCTCCCGCCCGCTCTTCCTGCTTTTTCGCATGCAGTACGGGGGGTAGCGTTTATTGTTCTTATGGTATTCGATGCACTCGTCGCACTTCCCGTGCCGGGGGCATTTGGTCCTTTTACAGCTACATATTTCCAGTCCGTTTTCCAGCATAACAGCACCTCATAATTGCCTTGATTTATATGATGTTAACATAGCCCGGCAGTAATTTCCATATGAAATAATGCCCGGAACAGAAAAAAGCCCTGTAACCGCTAAGTTACAGGGCTTTTTTTGGTGGACGATACAGGACTCGAACCTGTGACCACCCGCACGTCAAGCGGGTGCTCTACCAGCTGAGCTAATCGTCCGTGCGCTGGATTATTCTAAACCACAACGCACGGTTTGTCAAGGGCTTTTATACCCAGCGGGCAAATTTTATGAGAAGCTCGTCGACATATTTGAGCTTTGTGTGGTTTTCTCTCCAGTAATCCGGGGAGTTTATCGCCCCCGTCCTGCTTAGCGCTTCGATGGCGAGCTCGACCCTGTCTATCGGCTCGTCCCTCACCTCGGCAAAGCCCGCGATTTGCTCGCTTTTCATAAGGTATATCCTCTGCCTTACGGCGTTTGCGCTGTTTCCCTCTATAGTCGTAAATGAAACCGAGTTTGCGCTTTTTACTATGCCCACGTGGTCGCAGTCTCCGCTGCCGTCCCAGTCGAAGTACACAAGGTCGCCGGGCTTTGGAATGTAGCCGTCGCCGCTGTGAAAACGGCCCTTGGCCCTGAACATGTTCCTGCCGAGCGTGCAGGAGGCATGCTTCGGAACGCTATCCTCACCCAGCCCCGCCATGTGCGCGCACCAGCTTACAAAAATTGCGCACCAGGGCACGTCGTTTCCAAATCCGCCGTACCACTCTATGTACTTGTCATCTCCTCTTGGGGCCGATACGCCGAGCTCGCCCTCGGCGATTTTAACTAATAGCTCTTTCTTTGTCATTTTCCCGCTCCCCTTTTAAAGTGTTTTCTAATGAAGGGAAAAAGCGGGGCGGTTTTTGCACGCAAACGTGCAAAAAAGAAATAATAATTTCTCGGCGGCGTTGAAAAAATCGCCCCACAATACACGGGGGACGCCCGCCACCGCGGATTTTTAAACCATATTTCTGGGATTTTTTACTATTTAGGTTCCAGTAAGTAAATAAGCCCACGGAGCCTGCCGACTAGATGTGAATATAACATAAATTCAGTCTTGTAGTGTTATGTTAACCACGCCCCCAGGGCAAAATCCCGGCTTATCTGCCGGCTGCCGGGGAGCAGATAAAACTGAATTGCCACAGTACCCGGCCGCCGGCGAGATTGAATTTATACCGCCGCATAATTTCAGAAATACCTCCGCATGTTGCGCATGGGCGCTGACAATAATAATTTCCTGTACGCCGCCCCTCATGCAAACCGCCCTAAACCGCGGCGGCTAACCTGTTTGCTTGTTTTTCTGAGTAAAATATGGTATTATATTTTGATGTTCAAAAACACAATTTCGCGTCTGCTTTTCAAGGCATACGGTATTTTCAACGCACCAAGGGGGTAATTAAATGCCCGATACCATAGCCGCAATAGCCACGGGCGCGGTGCGTAGCGCCATAGGAGTGCTGCGCCTAAGCGGTGACGAGGCGATAAAAATTGCATCCTCCGTCTTTAGGGCCTACAGCGGGAAGCCGCTGCACGAGTACAAAAGCCGCCGGCTTGTCTACGGCGAGCTGGTCTCGAAGGACGGCGGCGTTTTGGATGTCTGCCTTGCCACGATAAGCCGCGCGCCGAACACCTACACGGGCGAGGACACCGCGGAATTCCACTGCCACGGCTCCCCCACGGTCCTCGCGGCGGGGCTTAAGGCCCTGTTTGAGGCCGGCGCGAGACAGGCTCTCCCGGGCGAGTTTACAAAGCGCGCGTTTTTAAACGGGCGGCTCGACCTCACGCAGGCCGAGGCGGTCATAGACCTCATTGACGCCGAGACCGAGGCCGCCGCGAAAAACGCGGCCTGTCACCTTAAGGGCAGCGTCTCGCAGAAGGTGTCCAGGATTTACGATGCGCTCATCGACATCTCAGCGCACTTCCACGCCGTCATCGATTACCCGGACGAGGATATAGAGCCGTTTCAAAAGGCCCAGTTTGAAGAAACTCTTGAATTATCCGCTTTTGAGCTGGAAAAACTTATAAGAAGTTTCGAGCGGGGCAGAGTTCTGCGCGAGGGCGTGAAAAGCGCGATTGTCGGCAGGCCCAACGCGGGCAAGTCTTCGCTCCTGAACGCCCTTCTGGGCTACGAGCGGGCCATAGTCACGCCGATTCCCGGCACGACGCGCGACACGATAGAGGAAAAGCTCACGCTCGGCGGTGTGCTGCTGCGCCTGATTGACACCGCCGGGATTCGCAAAACCGAGGACGAGGTGGAAAAAATCGGCGTCGAGCGCGCCATCGAGGCAGCAAGGGAGGCAGAGCTGGTCATCGCCGTTTTCGACGGCTCGGAGGAACTCACGGGCGAGGACATGGAGGCGATAAACGCCGCCGGGAGCGCAAAACGCTCGATAGCGGTGGTCAACAAATCCGACCTGCCCCAAAAAATAGACCTAAGCAAAATACGCTCCAGCTTCCGCTCGGTCTGTGTCGTCTCGGCGCTCGACCGCACGGGGCTTGAAAAGCTCGATTCAATAGTGCGGGAAATGTTTGAGGGCGATAGGCCTGAGACAGCGGGCGAAATCATAACTTCGGCGCGTCAGGCCGAGGCGATAAGCCGCGCCCACGCTTCTATTGCGGCGGCGCTTTCGGCTCTGAAGGAGGGCTTTACTCCCGACGCCGTGCTCAGCGAGGCCGAGTCGGGGGTTGCCGCTCTCGGCGAGCTTCTGGGCAAGACGGTCCGCAGCGACGTGACCGACAGAATCTTCTCCCGCTTTTGCGTTGGAAAGTAAAGGCAAAAAAGTCAAAGAAAAAGCCCCTATTGTTAATCAAAAAGCGTTGAAATAACCGCTGCCTTGTGGTAATATTTCGGAAGCGAAATTATTTAAATCTTCATGGGGTTTACGAGAAAGGAAAGTTTCGTATGAGCAAGAAGTATGTCTACATGTTCACTGAAGGCAATGGCTCGATGCGTGAGCTGCTCGGCGGCAAGGGCGCAAATCTTGCCGAGATGACGAATCTCGGCCTGCCCGTACCTCCGGGATTTACCGTCACCACCGAGGCCTGCACACAGTATTACGCCGATGGAGAGCGCATCAGTGAGGAAATCCAGAATCAGATTATGGAGTATCTTGCTAAGCTTGAAAAGGTCACCGGCAAGAAGTTCGGCGACCTTGAAAACCCGCTGCTCGTCTCCGTGCGCAGCGGCGCCAGAGCGTCCATGCCCGGCATGATGGACACGATACTCAACCTCGGTCTGAACGACAGGGTCGTCGAGGCCTTCGCCAGAAAGACCAGCAATCCCCGCTTTGCCTACGACTCCTACCGCCGCTTCATCCAGATGTACTCCGACGTCGTCATGGAGGTCGGCAAGAAGTACTTTGAGGAGCTAATCGACAAAAAGAAGGAAGAGCGCGGCGTAAAGCTCGATACTGAGCTCACCGCAGAGGACCTCAAAGAGCTTGCCGAGCTGTTCAAGGCAGAGTACAAGGCAAAGGTCGGCGGCGACTTCCCGCAGGACCCGAAGGAGCAGCTCATGGGAGCCGTCAAGGCCGTTTTCCGCAGCTGGAACAATCCGCGCGCCATCTACTACCGCCGCATGAACGATATACCCCACGACTGGGGCACCGCCGTTAACGTTCAGACGATGGTCTTCGGCAACACGGGCGACAGCTCGGGAACCGGCGTTGCCTTTACAAGAAACCCCGCCACAGGCGAGAAGAAACTTTTCGGCGAATTTCTTATGAACGCACAGGGCGAGGACGTCGTCGCCGGCATCCGCACCCCCGAGCCGATAGACAGGCTCGCGGAGATTATGCCCGAGGCCTACAAGCAGTTCGTCGAGATATGCAATATACTTGAAAAGCACTATAAGGACATGCAGGACATGGAGTTTACCATAGAGGAAGGCAAGCTCTACATGCTCCAGACCAGAAGCGGCAAGCGCACGGCGACAGCCGCCCTGAAAATCGCCTGCGACCTCGTCGACGAGGGCATGGTTGACGAAAAAAAGGCCGTACTCATGGTAGACCCAAAGCAGCTTGACGCGCTTTTGCACCCGCAGTTTGACGAGAAGGCGCTGAAGGCTGCAGAGCCCATCGGCAGGGGCCTTGCCGCCTCGCCCGGCGCCGCCTGCGGCAGAGTCGTGTTCACCGCCGAGGACGCCGTCGAGTGGGCAAAGAAGGGCGAGAAGGTCATTCTAGTCCGCCTTGAGACCTCACCCGAGGACATCGAGGGCATGCACGCTTCAAAGGGCATTCTCACCGTCCGCGGCGGCATGACCTCCCACGCCGCTGTCGTCGCCAGAGGCATGGGCACCTGCTGCGTGTCCGGCTGCGGCGAGATTGTTATGGACGAGGAAAACAAGCGCTTTACCCTCGGCGGCAAGACCATTAAGGAAGGCGACTGGATAAGCATTGACGGTTCCACCGGAAACATCTACGGTGAAGCCATTCCGACCGTCGAGGCCTCAATCGGCGGCAACTTCGGACGCCTCATGGCCTGGGCCGACAAATACCGCGCCCTCGGAATCCGCACCAACGCGGACACGCCAACGGATGCCAAAAACGCCTACAAGTTCGGCGCGGAGGGCATCGGCCTTTGCCGCACCGAGCATATGTTCTTCGATCCCGACCGCATTTCCGCAATCCGCGAGATGATAGTATCAAAGACCGCCGAGCAGCGCGAAAAGGCTCTCTCCAAGCTCCTACCCATGCAGAGGGGCGACTTTGAGGCCATCTACGAGGCGATGCAGGGCTATCCCGTAACCATTCGATTCCTCGACCCCCCTCTCCACGAGTTCGTCCCGACCGAGGAGGACGATATAGAGGCCCTTGCCGAGGATATGAATATGGAAGTTGCCGAGCTCAAGGCCGTAATCGAGGGCCTGCACGAGTTTAACCCCATGATGGGCCACCGCGGCTGCCGCCTTGCCGTCACCTATCCCGAGATAGCGGCAATGCAGACAAGGGCCGTAATCGAGGCCGCGATAAATGTCCAGAAGCGCCATCCCGAATGGAAGCTCGTGCCCGAAATCATGATTCCGCTTGTCGGCGAGGTCAAGGAGCTTGCCTTTGTCAAGTCCATAGTCACAAGCACAGCCGACGAGATTATTGCGGCTTCCGGTGTCAAGCTCGAGTACAAGGTCGGCACAATGATAGAGATACCCAGAGCCTGTCTCACGGCCGACGAAATCGCCAAGGAAGCGGACTTCTTCTCCTTCGGCACCAACGACCTGACCCAGATGACCTTCGGCTTCAGCCGCGACGACGCCGGCAAGTTCCTCGAGGCATACTACGAGAAGAAGATTTACGAAAGCGACCCCTTCGCAAGGCTCGACCAGATCGGCGTCGGAAAGCTTGTCGAGATGGCGGTGCAGCTCGGCAAGAAGGCCCGCCCCGACTTAAAGCTCGGCATCTGCGGAGAGCACGGCGGCGACCCGAGCTCCATCGAGTTCTGCCACAGGGCAGGCCTGACCTACGTCTCCTGCTCGCCCTTCCGCGTGCCGATTGCAAGGCTTGCCGCGGCTCAGGCGGCTCTCAAATACCCGAGAGGCTGATTTTGGTTAAATAATAAAAGCAAAAGGTATTGCCCGAGATTTGCGGCAATACCTTTTTTCTGATACGGATATTTTATATCCCAAATCCTTGTTATCTAACAGCATTCTCCGTCGCCGGAGCAGTCACAGCTCGGCTCGCTTCCGGTAAACCAGCCCTTGATGATGGCAGCGACGCATCCGACACTTGCATTGACAGAGATAGCCTTTACGGGACAGTTCATTGCGCAAGCACCGCATTCCATGCAGCTGTTTATATCCTTTATCACGGCTTTTTCCCCGGATATTACAAAAACACTGTGGGGGCAGACTTCTGCGCATCTTCCGCAGCCTATGCATTTCTCGGCCGTGAGGCACAGCGTCGCGACATTTCTAAGATATTTGTGTTTCATAAACTCCCTCCTAGGCAAGACGATATATCAGCAGCAACACGACCCCTATTAGCAACGAGGAAATGATAATAGGCAGGGCAATCTTCATTTCCTTTGTCACTCCCGAGAAGGAAGTGTAGGTGGACGAGCCCGTAAAATTCATCGCCAAATAAGCGGAAATGGATGGTAGCGCAAGCAGATACCCTATGCCGAGCAGCAGACTTTCCGGAGCAAGCCAATTATTATGAAAAACATATGCCGCCGTCCAGATAAGGCCCGTAAGGGCACCTTTAAAGGCGAAGGCTCTGCCCGGTATTAGGGGCAGCAGCAAGGGCGTGAGAACCGTTCCCGTGATAACTGCTCCTATGTAAGCTATGAAATCTTTAAGTCCGAAGGGCCTTGCCGCAAAGAGGTTAATAAGATACATTACGCCGAACACCGACAGCGATATTTTTATGGCCTGCACCATCTCGACGGGCGTCAAAACCAGCCTATCCCTCACCGTAAACTTTACGGTGCGCATTTCCTCCGTAGCCACATAGCCGGAAGCAACATAGGTTTTAATGTCCTTCGCCCTGACGGGGCCGTAAAGCACTGAAAAGCCCGTTTGCCTTGTCACTTCGTGAGCGCTTACGCCGACGGCACCCAATTGGGGCAGAATAAGCCTTCTGTGAGAAACAATCTGTGACAAGCCCGTCTTTGCAATGCGGTTAATTAGCTCGGCGGTACCGAACGTGCCTTTACCGGCGGCGCACCACACATTGACCCCTTTTGTGTCGAGTATTAATATCCAGCAATCGAGACCGGTCAGCTCCTTTCTAAGCAAGTCGAACGTAAGCTTGTAATTTGCGCTTACTAGCACCGGGGAGCTTTCGTCGGGCGTGCCCACGGCATAAAGGCCGGGGCTGACCCTGTAGTTCATTCTGCCTATGCCCCAGCGCACCTTCCACGCCCCAAGCCTGTCTTTGAAACAGATTTCGGTGGAGACCACAGGCACGATGCCCGCCTGTGTGCGAATCTTTCCCGCTATCCACATATCTTTTTCATCGTAAGGCGTAACGAGCACTTCTTCACAGCAGCCGGCGCAGCAGCAGGTTCCTTTTTCACTCATTTTCATCACAACCTTTACAAGAATCGGAATTCTCCCTGCAAACGCAGTTTTCCTTATCCGAAGTAATTTCGGCTAAAAAGCACCTTGTTTTCTCGACCATATCGGCGTCAAGCGAGTAATATGTCCATTTCCCCTGCTCCCTCGCCCTGACTAAACCGCATTCGCGCAGGTACTTCATATGGTGCGAGAGCGTAGACTGCGACATCTCGAATTTCTCCAGAATCCTGCAGGCGCAAAGCTCACCGCAGGAGAGCATGTCAATAATCATCGCTCTTTTAGGGTCACCCAGCGCCTTGAACACTTTCGCATATACTGAATAATTCTCCATTACAGCTCCTCAAATCTATAAATATCGATATGACTACACCATTATATTCTGTCAAATCGATAAGTGTCAATGTGAATATAATATAATGCGTGTTTACACGTGACATTTGAGAAAGCTCCCGGCATTTCTCCGACATCCGCGGCTCAGGCGGCGCTCACCCGAGAAGCTAATCTTATTTGCTTAATTATTAGGAACAAAAGCTATTGCCCGAGATTGCGGCAATACCTTTTTATTTTCTAGATAAACTCAAACAAGCTTGCGGGTTATCAGATGCGCAGAAGGGCTGCGGTGGATGTCATGTTATTGCCGCTTTCTGCGCCCTTTTGCGGGGTTTATATCCGCGCTTGGCTAAAAGTTTGGAAAAATAAAAGAATTTGTGATAATTTAGCAGGACATATCGAGAGCGTTTGTGATATTATAACCGTATAAGAAATTTAGGCCGAAATGCGGCGGTAAAAGCGGCATTTCATATATCCTATATCGGAGAGGTGGCGAAACTAATAAAGAAAGCTCGGAAAATCCCCCTGTCATTTGCAAAATTAAAGGGACGGATAAGGAAAACGCTGCGTGATTACAGCGGCGTTTTAGACGAGTGCGCTCTTACTAACACCCGCAGGCTTTTTTATCTGTCAATCATCGCCATACCGCTGCGTGTTTTAAACATTCTTTTATTTACCACGAAATCCTATGACACAGAGCTCCTTAAGACTTGGAGCAATGGAATTATTGCTTCCCATTTAGCTTTGCTGATTATCATGGCCGCATTCTTCTTAATAACCCGTAAGCTCAAAAGCAAAGCGGATGCAAATAAAACGATGTATGTGCTTCAGTACCTCGTTGTGCTGATTATTATGGCCTCCGGCGTTGCCATAGTCACAATTGACCAGCTGGTAGCGACCAATATCACGCCCTTTTTATTGACTTGCATTGTCAGCGGACTTGTTTTTCTAATCAGGCCTCTTATCTCCTTCATAATATACTTAGTCTCGTATTTGGCCTACTATAACTTGTTAGCCCTAACCACAAGCAGCCAGGAGATACTGCTTTCCAACAGGGTTAACGGAATCACCGCCGTTGGTATCGGCTTCTTTCTCAGTGTTATTCTGTGGCACTACAACTACACCAACATAGTGCAAAAAAGGCGCATTAATCTCCAGCAGAAACAATTGGAGCAGATGGCATATTACGATTCTCTTACCGATTTGCCCAACAGGCGATTGCTGGAGAAGCTGATTAAGCAAGAGTCAGATTTAATGCAGCGCCACGGACACGATACGGTTATAATAATTCTGGATATTGATAATTTCAAAGAGATTAACGATACATACGGCCATCCGGTGGGCGACAGTTTACTGAGGCAGCTTGCCGATTTTTTGAAAAGCGAGGTAAGGCAATCCGATACCGTTTTCAGGTTTGGCGGGGAGGAATTTATTATCCTCATGCCCAAAACTTCGCCGGAAGAAGGCTATGCCTTTGCCGAGAGGCTGAGAAAATTAATTTTGGACAGCAAATTTGCCGTAGGGCCTGTTGAACTGCAGATTACATCAAGCTTTGGAGTATCCTCAATGCGCGGTATCAGCGGCAACACCCTGGAGGACTACTATCTCGCTGCCGATAAGGCGCTCTACATAGCAAAGCAGCACGGGAAAAACAGGGTTGAAGCAGCCTGCGTGGCGGAAAAATGAGCTTTGGGCAATAGCGAAAGACAGTGCAGCCCGGAGTCTTAATTAACCTGCCGCACTGTACCGAAGAAGTAAATTGAGGCGGGCAGCCTTAGGTGAGCGCTGAAACCCGCCCGGGAAACCAGCTCAGGCCCCAATCCAGGCCCAAAATAAGCTGAACGCTAGGCCAAGTCTTCTGACGGCACAGGCGTGAAAAATCAGGGAAACTATAATAGAACGACCGTTAATAGCACAGGGTACGGCGTGCGCGCCGTGCCCTGTTTTTTCAGACCGCTTATCCAGGGAAACAATCTGGGGAACGCATTAAAATAAAATTGACAATTCAATCCGATTTTATTAAATTTAGCATAGAACATTGAGTTTAAGCGGAGGGGTAAGATGAAAGCTATTGTTATCAACGCAAGTCCGAGAAAGAATTGGAACACGGCCGAGCTGATTAAGTCGGCGAAAAAGGGCGCTGAGTCCGCGGGGGCGGAAACGGAGTATTTCGATTTATACGATTTAAGCTTCAGGGGCTGTATGAGTTGCCTTGCCTGTAAGCGCAAGGGGAACGAGCCCTGCCGCTGCTACTGGAACGATGACCTTCCCCCTTTAATCGAGAAGATACTGAACGCGAATACTCTGCTGATTGGCTCTCCAATCTACTTCGGCGAGCCCACCGCGCAGTTTCGCGCCCTGCTCGAAAGGCTGCTCTTTTGCGTTCTGTCCTATGATACCCGCTCCTCGGCTTTTAAGGGGAAGTTAAACATCGGACTGATTTACACGATGAACGCACCCAGGGAAACCTACGAAAACATATATCTTGAGAAGTTCAAGTTCCACGAACATAGCCTTGTCCGCCTGTTAAACGGCGAAGTGCGCTCCCTGGCAAGCTGCGACACGCTTCAGGTCCCCGATTACAGCAAATACAACATGGCCGCCTTCAGCGAAGAGCACAAACGCAAGGTGCACGACGAGGTCTTCCCGCAAGACTTGCAAAACGCATATAAGCTCGGCGCGGAGTTGAGCAGAATATAATTCCCCTAGCACATCGGATTTTCACCGACCAAGGCTGCAATAAGCTGAAATAGATACCGGTATAGCGCTAATTTGCTGTACCGGTTGTTTAATGCACCGGGTACGTTCTGCGCCGCTTTTCGCTTAGTTATCAGCGTTCTGAACGATTAGCTTGTTTTCCACTTTTTATTTCCTTTTTTCGACAAAATAACCGTTACTTTTTTGTTTTCCCCCTTGTTCCCTTCTGTTCAGTGTATTATAATAAACAGATACATAAAGCCAATGTAAACGTCCCGGCCTGTCCCGCTGGAGGTGAGCATATGCTGGAGGGACTTGCGAAGCTCGAAACGCTAAAACGCAAAAATGAGTTTGAAGATTTAAGAATTCGTGACAACATCCGGCTGTGCAAAATTCTTGCGCTCGCTCTCCTCATACTTGATGCTTTTCTCCTCGCGGTTGACCTCGCCTTATATCTGCCTTACAGGAAGGACAACAGCTCATACTTCTATCTGTATCTGCTGCATCTTTTTATTTTTGTCTTTATAATTCTATGGCTTGTGGTCTTAAAGCGGTGGGCGTCCCCCGCAAAAGCGGCGCGAAACAAGTGTTTATTCCTCGTGTTTATGAATACAATTTTGTGCTGGGGCGTTCTTATAGGCCTTAACGACCTAAACATCAACGGAGAGATTTCCGTATATTTAATAACGCTTTTCGGCATTTCGGCCCTTTTGTACTTAACCCCACACGAGGTCCTGCTTAGCTTTTCCTCCTCGATGGTGGCCTTTATTGTGGGCATGCTTTTATTAGTCCCCGATACAAGAATCGTAATCAGCCATATCATTAACGTGGTAATATCCGTGCTCCTGTCCTTCGTAGTATCACGCTTTAAGTTTATCGGCTTTTTGGAGGAGGCGATCAGGACCAAAGAGCTTGAGGATGTAAACAGGCAGATTGAGCGGGCCTATTTTGAGCTGGAGGATACAAACCTCAGGCTTATCCACGAGCTGAAGGAGCGAAGGCTCGCCGAGGAAAGGATAGGGCATTTAATCTATTACGACGAGCTGACGGGCATATTCAACAGGAAAAAGGTCATGGAGGATATAAGCCTCCTGCTTCTGGACAAAAACGAGAAATTCGCAGTGCTTTTTGTCGACCTTGACAAGTTCAAGAGCATAAATGACAAGTTCGGCCACGAGGCCGGCGACACGGTGCTGAAAAACGTCGCGATGCGCCTAAAGGGTATTATCGGTGAGAAAGACATCATAAGCAGGATAGGCGGCGACGAGTTCATAATTATCCTGAGGTATCTGGAGAGCGCCGAGCAGGCCGAAAAGGTGGCTCAGGCCATCGTCACGGAGATGAACGTGGTCTTTACATTAAAAAACCGCAGGTTTTTGGTGGGGGCAAGCATCGGCATAAGCATCTATCCGGAGCACGGAACTACGGCCGACGTGCTCATCAACAAGGCCGACCTTGCGATGTACCAGGTTAAAAACAACGGCGGCCGCGGCTATTTGCTGTACAGCGAAGAATTCGACGAACTAAACGTCATTAGCAACTAAATTAAGGGGAGAGGACTTAAGTCCTCTCCCCTCGGTTATTTTTATGAAGTATTACCTCAGCTTGACGAGGTTTACGTCCCGGACGCCGGCGAAGTATTCAGCCTCGCGGCTGTGGCAGGTAAAGAGTATGACCTGCCTCTCCTCTCCGGCCTTCTTCAGGAAATCAAGCGCAAGCTTCATGCGCGTATCGTCAAAGCTGGAAAGCGCGTCGTCCAGTATTATCGGGCAGGGCTCCTCCCTCGGGAGCACAAGCTCGCATACGGCCAGCCGCAGTGCGAGGTAGAGCTGGTCCGTCGCGCCCTCGGAGAGATACAGCATGCTCCTCGAGGCGCTGTCCCCCGCCCTCTCGGCCTCCGCCGTGAGCTTCTTGTCGAAAGAAACCCTCTCGTACCTGCCGCCGGTAAGTTCTGCTAGTATCTCGCCGGTGCGCTCGGAGAGGAGCGGGGCAAAGCGGCTCTGTATGTCCGCGTTTGCTTCGGAGAGCGTGTCAATCGCAAGTGCTATCGCGTCGTACTGGGCGGAGAGCTCCTTAATCCGCTCGTCGAGCTCCGCCGCCCTCGTCCTTAAAACAACCGGGTCGCCCAGGGCTTTAAGCTCGCCCTGCGCCATTGAGATGCTGCTGTTTATCGCCATGAGCTGCTTTTCCGCGTACTTGAGCGAGGAGGCTATCTCGATTCTGCTGTATTTGGGCTCTGTGCCGTCGTCGGGATACTCGCCCTCAATCTCGCTTAAAATCAAATCCAGATCCATGCCTTCTGCAAGGGTTTCGGTGAGCTTTCTTGCCGCGTCGCGCTTTGCCTGCGCGATTTCCAGAGTGTCAAGCAGCTTTTCGGTTTTCGCGACAATCGCGGGAGCGCGGCTTAGGTCCTCGATTGTCGGGTCTATGTTCCTGAGTTTCGTAAGAAGCGCGTCCTTTACCTCGCCCAGTTCCCGCTCTGCCTTTGAGAGCTCCTCGTCGGCGGAGTTCCATGCCATGACCGTCGCGCTCTCCTTGTAGCAAATCTCCTTGTATTCCCTGACGAGCGTCATAAGCTCGCTCACCGAGGAGACCCCGTATTCTCCCAGAATCTCGGCGCGCTTTTCGGCGCTCTGCGCCAACTTCCTGAGCTTGGAGCCGTTTGCCAGCACGAAGGCGGCGCCGATAAGGGCAAGGGCTACCGCCGCGATATAGGCGGGGGTCCCGAGCGGGGTAAGCGCGCCGGCAAAGGCCGCCAGTACGGTCAGGACCAGGGCAAGGATTACCTTTATGTCAAACACCTTCGCGCTCTTCTCTTCCCCGGCTGCGAGGTATTCGGCGGCGGCGCGGTTTGCCTTTTCCTCGCACTCCTCGGCGCTCATTCCGTTAAACTTATATATGCCCTTGGCTTCCCTCAGGGATTCGAGGTTTTTTTTCATCTGCTCGCGCCGGGCGGAGGCGGCGGAGTGGACGGCGTCGCAGGCGGCGAGCTTTTCTAGGTCCACGCGTATTTCCGCTATCTCTTCCCTGCTCGGCATCTTCCCGTACCTTGTAAGCTCGGAGAGCGTTTCGTCTACGGTCTCCTGTGCCCTATCAAGCTCTGCTTCGGCGTTTTTATAGGCCTCGCGCGCCTTTTTCCTCTCAAAGCGCTCAAGCTTTTCGCTCTCGCGCAAAAATTCGTCGCGGTAGCTTTCCATGCGCTCCTTCTCGAGCCGCAGCTCAGACAGCTTCTCGCCCGCCGTTTCTATAGCCTCGAGCTTCTCCCTGACCTGCCTTGCCTCGGCCTCTACCGCGGGAAGGAGCCCTCGCTGGTTGTACTTTCTCTTTCTCAGCCACTCGCGCAGAATCGAGTCGACCTCGGAGTACGACACGCTCTCCTCCCCCGTCGAAACTAGCGCCGCAATGCGCTTTTCAAGCTCGGCGGTCTGGCTGACAGCAAGCCCCGACTGCCTAATGAAGGCCGAGCGCTCGAAAATCGGCTCCGAGACCCCGGTGAGCGTTTCGCCGGCAGTCTTGTCAGTCAGCTTCGGGACGGGTTCGCTCGTGCCGGTGTAAAATGCCGCAAAGTCGCGCATGGGGTAGTTTCCGAGCGGCTTGCGCTGGAGCGTAATCGACCTGCCCTCGAATATGACCTCCATCTTCCCTTCCATCGGCTGGCCGCTCCAGGGCCGGTAGCGCGTTTTGGCGGAGAGGTAGCCCGCTTTGTCGCGGTCCGCCGTGTCAATTCCGTAGAGCATCGCCCTTATAAAGGCGCACCAGGTGGACTTGCCCGTCTCGTTCGGCGCCTCCACGATGTTAAGCCCCTCGGTAAGGCGCAGCTCCTCGTTCTGCAGCGTTCCAAACGTGGCTGTGAGCTTTTTTATTATCATATTCTATACTCCTCCCCGTTATCCAGTGCGCTTAGCCCGTATCTCACGGCGAGCACTATGCGCTCGCGCTCTTCCTCAGTTTCAGCCTCGTTGTATTTTTTTCGCATCTTTCGGAGAAAAATGCCCCTCAGCGTATCCTCTCCGGCTTTCTCCCAGATGTCGCGCCTTATCCGCGTCCTGTCCTTTATCGTCAGGGCGTAGAACCTGTCCGAGAGCTTTTCCGTAAGGCTTCCCAGATCCAGCTCTCCGTCGTATTCGCCCTGAAGTACTATCCTGTATATGTCTCGGTAACTGTCGCGCGGCAGAAGCGGTAGGATTGCTTTAACGGGGTCGTCCGCCTCGGAGAGGTCCACGTTCAGTACCTCGTACTTCCGCCCGCCGAGCGGCAGGAATTTCATGTCGCAGCTTTCACTCCCGACCGAGCCGATAAGCACGCCCTTTTCGCCGGTCTCGTCAAAGCCTCGCCCCTCGGGGCAGCCGGGGTAGGCATAATAGGTTCTCCCCGCCTTTTTCACCCCGGAGAAGCCGTGCACATGCCCGAGCGCGAGGTAGTCAAGCCCGCTTTCGGCTATCTCCGCCTCGCTTATCGGGTTGTAGGGGCTTTTCGGCTGATTCACATCGCCGTGCATCACTAGGATTTTCACTCCCTCGCCCTCGGCGCGAAAGCCCGTGAGCAGGGGCGGTGACGTATCGCCCGTAAAGCCCGCTCCCCAGACGGTAAAGCCTCTCTCGGGGAACTCAAGCTTTCTTATTTCAGGGGAAGTGAAGATATGTACGTTCTTCGGAAACCTTAGCGTCAGATACGGCGAGCGCGGCGAGGCAAAATCGTGGTTGCCGGGCGCTATGAAAACCTCCGCCTTTATCGACCGGAAGACTTCAAGCAGGATTTCGCAGGTCTCAAGGCTCGAGCGGTCGCTGTCTATAAGGTCGCCCGAAAGCAGCACCGCCCCGACCCCCTCCCTGTTGCAAATCTCGCCTAAGGAGAGAAAGAGCTCGCGCTGCTCGCGCCTTCGCTCCCTCGCCTTCTCGTCCGAGAGCGAATCGAAGGGCGAGTCGAGGTGAAAATCCGCGGCGTGCAATACTTTTATCAACATCGGCACCCCCTTTTGTGGATATTCCGCGCGCAAAAGCCGGGGCTGAGGCTTAAGCCCTGCCCGGGCTTTTGCAGGGGTTTCTTACGCAAAACGTTTTCTTTGGCTTACGCCAAGGGGCGGACAATCCGCCCGCCTGAACGTCAGAAAACAAGTGACTCAGTCGGTTATCCTCAGCGCCTTGACACCGAGGCACCTGCCCGTCTTTTCGTCGATTTCAAAAACGGCGCACTCAAGCTTGCCTTCCCCGTCCGCGGCCTCAAAGCGGCGCGGGGGATTCCCGAGGAAGAAGGAAATGCTTATTTCGGTCTTTACGCCTATGACCGAGTTTATCGGCCCCGTCATCCCGAGGTCCGTAATATAGCCGGTCCCGCGCGGCAGAACGCAGGCATCCGAGGTTTGCACATGCGTGTGCGTGCCCCAAAGCGCGGAGACGCGCCCGTCGAGGTAACCGGCGAGAGCCAGTTTTTCGCTTGTCGCCTCGGCGTGGAAATCGACGAGGATTATCTTGGCGCTCAATTTTTTAAGGAGCCTGTCGGCCTCCAGAAAGGGGTTGTCCGGCCCGAAGTCCATGTTGCAGCGCCCGATGAGGTTAATCACCGCCACCTCGCCGAAGCTCGTCTCGTAAACGCCGAGGCCGCGCCCCGGGACCTGCGGGGCGAAGTTGGAAGGACGCAGTATATAGGGGCTGTCGTCCAGCGTTTCCGCTATCTCCTGCTTCCCCCAGGTGTGGTTGCCCAGCGTTATCACGTCGGCCCCCGCCGAGAGAATCTCCCTCGCCTGCTGAGGCGTAATGCCAATCCCCGCCGCGTTTTCACCGTTTACGACGGTAAAGCGGATTTTCTCAAGCCTCTGTATGCTGCGAAGCCGCCTAGAAAGTATGTCAAGGCCGCATTTCCCGGCGATGTCGCCGACTGCAAGTATGTTGACCGGCAAGGATTAGCCCCCTTTTGTAGTGAAGTAACTATTCTTTCAAAGCCGCTTTGCGGCCTGAATAATTCAGTTTGCTTGAAGCTTCCGCTTTGGATGAATACGAGGTAAACACGAAAAATTATGTCTTCTTGCCCGTAAATCCATACCAGCGGGCAGCCAAACTCGATTGACCGTGCAAAGTACGCAATTTCGTGTCTTTTCCAGGGGTTAGGGCTCCCGCTTTGAGGACAGCCGAAGCTGCAAAAATTATAAGCCGCTTTGCGGTTATTATACTTTGAACCGGAACTAAAAGCAATAACGCGAAGGCAAATATTGTTTCTGCAGGTACAATTCATCTTTGTCCGTAAGATGCGCCCGGGACCGTTTTCCTTGTAATTTACCGGCTTCTGTGATAAAATAAGTAACTTAGCTACGATATTGTAACCTAATTTGAACGGGATAACTGATTTTTATGAGAAAAAGCCTGGCGACCATATTCCGCTTTTCGGGCGGGGTAAAAAAATACCTGTTTATCACCGTAATAAGCACGGCACTCGCCGTTTTCTTCCAGTTTTTGACACCTCAAATCATCCGCTTTACGGTGGACTATGTGATAGGGACAGAGCCTCCGGCTCTGCCCCCCTTTGTCATGGTCTGGATTGAGAGCCTGGGCGGGCGCGACTTCTTGCGCTCAAGCCTAATGCTTATCGCGGCCATGGTCGTGCTCTGTGCGCTTCTCAACAGCCTTTTCGCCTTTGTTTCGAGGATGAGTGCCGCGACCTTCGCCGAAAGCGTCATAAAGCGCCTAAGGAACACGCTTTTCGAGCACACGCAGAGGCTGCCCTATTCCTGGCATGTGGAGCACCAGACCGGCGACATAATCCAGCGCTGCACCTCGGACGTGGAGGTCGTGCGCAACTTTGTGTCCCACCAGCTATTACAGATAATACGCACCTTTCTGCTCATTACGGTTTCGCTCGCTCTCATGTTTTCGATGAACGTGACTCTCTCGATTGTCGCGCTTGTGTTTATCCCGCTCGTCATACTGTACTCCACTATTTTCTTCAGCAGCATCAGGAAGAAGTTCAGGGTCTGCGACGAGCTGGAGGGTGAGCTGACCGTCGCCGTGCAGGAGAACCTCACCGGCGTGAGGGTCGTCCGCGCCTTCGGGCGGGAGCGGCACGAGCTTGACCAGTTTGACGAGAAAAACGAAAAGTACACCGGTTCCTGGGTGCGCCTCGGCTCGACGCTCGGCCTTTACTGGGGGCTCGGCGATTTGGCTACGGGACTGCAGATTATCTCTATTATCGCCGTGGGCGCGATTTTGGCATCCCGAGACGCGCTCACGCTCGGAGAATTTCTGGTCTTTGTGTCCTACAACCACATGCTCGCCTGGCCTGTGCGCGCTATGGGGCGCATACTCTCGGACTTCAGCAAGACGAGCGTTTCAACGGCGAGAATACGCGACATACTCGACGCCGAGGCGGAAAAGCCCGAGCCCGAGGGCATACAGCCCGACATGCGCGGCGATATTGTCTTTGAGAACGTGAGTTTTTCCTATGGCAGCGAGCCGCTGATTAAAAATCTTAGCTTTACCATCGAGGGCGGCACGACCTTCGGCATACTCGGGGCGACCGGCAGCGGCAAGAGCACGATAGCGGCGCTCTTAAACAGGCTCTACGAGCTTGAGGAGGGCTCGGGCAGAATTACAATTGGCGGCGTCGACATACGCCGGATAGAGCGCTCGTACCTCCGAAGAAACGTCGGCGTCGTGCTGCAGGAGCCCTTCCTGTTTTCAAAGACCATAGGCGAGAACATCTCGATAGCGGCGCCGGGCGCAAGGCTCGAGGAGATTCGCACCTCTGCGGCAGCGGCCGCCCTTGACGAGAGCGTCATGGGCTTTCAAAAGGGCTACGACACCGTGGTCGGCGAGAGGGGCGTCACGCTCTCCGGCGGGCAGAAGCAGCGCGTCGCGATAGCGCGCACGCTTATGATGAGGCCGCCCGTCATGGTTTTTGACGACTCGATGTCCGCCGTCGACCTTGAAACCGACGCAAAAATCCGTGCTTCTCTCCGCGAGGTGCGGGGAAGCGCGACGATAATCATAATCTCACACCGCATAAACACGCTTCTTGGCGCGGATAAGATACTCGTGCTCGAAAACGGGGAGATAGCCGAGCTCGGCACGCCCGAGGAGCTGATGGAAAAGGGCGGAATCTTCCGCCGCACCTACGAAATGCAGAGCGAGGCCGCCTCGGACCTCCTGATAAGGGAGGAGGACGGGATATGAACGGCGAAAACTTGAAACTTAAGCACCGCTTCGACCCGAAGGTGTGGAAAAAGCTCCTGCCGTTCCTAAAGCCCTTCCTCGGGCGCTTTGCCTGGGTCTGCGCGGTCATGGTGCTCGTCGCGCTCAGCGACATCGCGATACCCCTTTTCCAGAGATACGCCGTCAACAACTTCATAGTGCCGCGCTCGACCGGCGGCCTCGGCGTATTTACGCTTGTCTATGTGCTGATGATTGCGGCTCAGGCGCTCATGGTTGTCGCCTTCTCGCGCGGCTGCATCGCTATTGAAATGTACTTGTCGCGGGATTTAAAGCGGGCTACCTTCGTGCACCTTCAAAAGCTGCCGCTGTCTTATTACAACAAAACAGCCGTTGGCTACATCCTCGCCCGCGTGATGAGCGACACGACGAAAATCGCGACACTTGTGGGCTGGAGCCTGCTCGACATCTTCTGGAGCGCAATATACGTCCTCGGCGTCTTTATAGCGATGCTGATTCTGAACTGGCACCTTGCCCTGCTCGTCATGGCGGTGGTGCCCGCCGCGGCGATACTGACCGGCATTTTCCAGGGCAGGATACTTACTGTAAACAGGCGGGTGCGCAGTATTAACTCGAGGATGACCGGCGCATATAACGAGGGGATAAGCGGCGCCAAGACCTCAAAAACGCTTGTGATTGAGGATTTAAACTGCCGCGAATTTTCTGAGATAACCGACAATCTCTACAGAAACACACTGCGCGCGACGCGCCTTAACGCCTTCTTCGTCCCGCTCGTTACCTTCTTCGGCTCGCTCGCGGCGGCGCTGGTGCTGCAAAGGGGCGGCTACCTGGTCATGGGCGGTGCCCTCGATTTCGGTATGCTCTCGGCCTTCGTCTCCTACGCGCTCGGCATAATCGAGCCGATACAGCAGATGGCGGGCATAATAGCCGAGTTCATAGCCACCCAGGTAAACATTGAGCGCGTAACGGGCCTTCTTGAGCAGAAATGCGAGATTGAGGACAGCCCCGAGGTCATTGAAAAGTACGGTGACTGCTTCAGCCCAAAGCGCGAAAACTGGGAGCCGATACGGGGCGAGATTGAGTTTAGGGACGTGAGCTTCAAATACCCCGACGGCGACGAGTATGTGCTCGAGCACTTCAATCTCAAAATCCCCGCGGGAACGAACGTCGCGATTGTAGGCGAGACAGGCGCCGGCAAATCCACGCTCGTAAACCTCGCCTGCCGCTTCTTTGAGCCGACGGAGGGACAAATACTCATAGACGGGGTTGACTACCGCGAGAGAAGCCAGCTCTGGCTGCACTCGCACATAGGCTATGTTTTGCAGACGCCGCACCTATTCAGCGGCACGATACGCGACAACATCCGCTACGGAAAGCTCGACGCCACCGACGAGGAGATTGAGGCCGCGGCAAGGCTGGTTTCCGCTGACACCGTCATTAAAAAACTCGAAAAGGGCTATGACACCTATGTCGGCGAGGGAGGAAGCCTCCTTTCAACCGGCGAAAAGCAGCTTATTTCCTTCGCAAGAGCCGTGATAGCCGACCCGCCGATTTTCGTGCTCGACGAGGCGACAAGCTCAATAGACACGGAAACGGAGCGGCTTATCCAGCAGGCAATCTCCCGCACGCTCGTCGGGAGAACCTCCTTCATCATCGCACACAGGCTCTCGACGATAAAGCACGCGGACCTCATTTTAGTCGTCCGCGACGGCAGGATTATCGAGCGAGGCACGCACGAGGAGCTGCTTGATATGAAGGGCTATTACTACTCCCTCTACACCGAGGCAAAGCTCGGAAAGCTGGATTCATAGTTAAATCGACCAAACTTTAAACTTGTACTTCAGACAGCAATAAAAAACCGGGGGTATCTGATTGATACCCCCTTAGGATTTTCAGCTTAAGTTTTTCTTTATTGCACAACTACGTGAAAAACCTGCTTGATAGTTCCGTATATGTGAGATTGCCTTTTATGCGCTCGGATTTCATGAGGCTTATCCTGTCAACACGATAGTTTAAATTTTGCGGCAGCGCGTATTTCGTCGGCTCAAAGCCGCCTTTAAAGACCACTTCCCTTGCGAGCGTAAGGTGCGCCTTAAATTCCCTGTCCTCAAGCTCAAAGCCGCGCGCTTTAAGCTCCCGGGCGACGGACCCGGCAAGCGCCTTTATCTCCGTGTCGTCGCGCACTCCCAGCCAGCAGATGTCGCCGCCCCGCCTTTTAAAGAGCCCCACGCGGTCAAAGCTTATTTCAAAAGGCTTAAACTCGACTGCCTTTAGCGCTTCTTCGGCATAGAGAAGCCTTTCAGTTTCACCGATGAAGGCGAGCGTGATGTGCAGGTTGGCTACCCGCGAGAAATTGCCCTTCACCGCGTTTTTCCGAAGCTCCTCCATGTGCCGCGAGAGCTTCAGCTTAAAGGCATCCTCAAAGTTTAGGGCTACAAAAAGACGCATTTTGCCACCTCCTGCGGGCAAGGCTCAGGGCTCCTGCTTCCCCGGACTTGAATTGACCGGAAAACCGCTGCGCAAAGCCCGAAAATACTGGGTTTAAGCTATTAATTTCTTGCCTTTCGTCCCAGATTTTGATATAATAAATTAGTTAATAACAAGCCGTTTTGCCCGATTTCTCGGCCTTTTTTATACAGAAATATGGCGCAGGCAGGTTTATTCATCCCCTGTCCGCGTAAGGGAAAGGACTGACTTAAAGATATGAACTCAGCTGCAGACGTTTGGGCCAGCGTCCTTGAGATACTCGGGCGTGATTTAACCCCAACTTCCATTACCACCTGGTTTGACGACTGTGAGGCTGTGGACCTCAAGGATTCGCTCCTTGTCCTGCATTCGGTGAACGACCCGACGGATTTCAAGCACGACGTCATAGTAAGCCGCTTTTCCGAGCCTATAAGAAATGCTTTGCGCGAGATTTTTTCGGGCGATTTCGACGTTTTGGTCCTGACCCAGAAGGAGTACCAGGAATACTGCGCTTCCAAATCCAGCGAGCGCGACAGCTGCTCCTACGGCAAGAACTTCACCTTTGAGCGTTTTATCGTCGGTCCTTCAAACAAGTTCGCCCACGCAGCGGCGAGGGCCGTAGCCGAGGCTCCGGCGGAAGCCTACAACCCGCTCTTCATATACGGAGATTCCGGCCTTGGAAAGACACACCTTCTCTACGCTATATGCAACCTTGTGCAGAGCGAAAGGCCCGCCTTTAAAACCCTATATGTGCGCGGCGAGGATTTCACAAACGAGCTCATCTCCGCGATTCAGACAAACAGAATGGTGGAGTTTCGCGAGAAGTACCGGCAGGTTGATTTGCTGCTCGTCGACGATATACAGTTTATAGCCGGAAAGGTCCAGACGCAAGAGGAATTTTTCCATACCTTCAACACCCTGTACGACGCCGGCAAGCAGATAGTCCTCACCTCCGACCGACCGCCCATGGATATTCTGAGGCTGGAGGACAGGCTCAGAACGCGTTTTGAAAGCGGGCTTCTGGCCGACATACAGCCGCCGGACTACGAGACGCGCGTCGCGATTGTAAAGTACAAGGCTGCCCAGTACGGTCTAAATCTCACCGAGGACAGCTACGGCTACATCGCGGAGAACGTGACGAGCAACGTGCGCCAGATAGAGGGGCTTGTGAAGAAGCTCATAGCCTACCGCGACCTCATGCAGGGCGAAATCACGAAGGAGACAATAGACAGGGCCATAGGCGAGATAAAAAAGACCTTCGCGCCGACCCCCGAGCTTATTATGCAGGAAACCGCCTCATATTTCAACGTAACAGTGGACGATTTAAAGAGCCAGAGCCGCACGAGGGACACCGTCACGGCACGACAGGTCTCCATGTACCTCATGCGCGTCATGCTCGACATCCCGCTAAAGGAAATCGGCTCATACCACGGCGGCAGGGACCATTCGACGGTCATCAACTCCGTTCAGCAGGTTGAAAAGCAGATGTCGAAGTCCTCTCAGTTTGTCGACACAATCAAGGATATAAAGGCAAACATCACCGCAAAAAGATAGGCTCTTTCCAAATAACCGCTCATTTATAGATTCAAAACATGCAAAATGGCAGGGCGGGCTTAAATCACGCCCGCGACAGAGCCCTGCAAATTGCGGCAACTACCCTTCATACTTCCTTCAAAATCACAAAAATGCAACCTGAAACGTAAAGCAAATTTCCACAGATTTCTGTTGACATCTTGAAAACTGCGTGTTAATAACTTTTTTCCTTAAAATTCATGTGGACAGGCTGTTTTTCCTCCACATTCCCTTCCACAGCGCAAGTCCGCGTGATAAAAGCTCTTTCCCCTGTTTTCCACAAAAAATTTTCCTATGACTACTTCTGCTAAAAAATAATCTATCTTTCTTATTTAAAAGCGAAAAATCAACTTCTTTGAAAGGATGACAGCCGTGAAATTCTCTTGCGAAAAATCGCTTCTTCAGGGCGCCGTAAATACGGCTTCACACGCCGCCGCGGCAAAGAGCACCATACCTTCCCTTGAGGGACTGCTCATAGAGGCATCCGGGGACTATGTTGTTATCTCGGGCTACGACCTTAAAACTGGCATACGCACCAGGATACCCGCCGACGTAATCGAGCCCGGGGCAATAGTATTAAACGCCCGCCTCTTCAGCGACATCGTAAGGAGGATGCCGGACGATTATCTAACCTTTGAAACTGGCGATTGCATGAGCGTTACGGTCAGCTGTGGCAGGAGCGTCTTTGAAATCATAGGGACAAGCGCCGAGGACTATCCGGAGCTTCCCTCCGTCGACTACCAAAAGTCTATTTTCATCCCGCAGAGCGTTATGCGCTCGATAATCTCGGAAACGATTTTTGCGGTAAGCGACAACGAGACAAGGCCGATTCACACGGGGAGCCTCTTTGAAATCTCCGACAATACCATAACGGTTGTCTCCGTCGACGGCTACCGCCTCGCGATGCGCAGGGAGCGCATAGAGAGCTCCGAGATCGAGCACGGCAGCTTCGTCGTGCCGGGCGCCGCACTGTCCGAGGTAGAGAAAATCGCGGGAGATACGGAAGAGACACTTAAAATCACGCTCGGCTCAAAGCATGTTCTTTTCACAATCGGAGAGACGGAGCTCATATCGAGGCGTCTCGAGGGCGAGTTTTTAAATTACAGGCAGGCGATACCGCAGAAAGCCAACTACACGATAGAAATTGACCGCAGGAGCTTTCTCAGCAGCGTCGAGCGCGTCTCCCTCATGATAAACGACAGGATGAAAAGCCCCGTGCGCTGCGTATTCGGCGACAACAGGGTGAAAATGCAGACGGTTACTGCGCTCGGACGCGCCAGCGACGAGTGCGAGGTCAATGGCTCGGCGGAGGACCTTGAGATAGGCTTCAACAACAGGTACATGCTAGACGCGCTCAAGGCGGCGCCGGCGGACACGCTCAGGGTGCTCCTAACAAGCGGCGTTTCGCCCTGCGTGATTATCCCCGCCGACGGCAGCGACAAGTTCCTGTATATGATTCTCCCCGTAAGGCTCAAGGCCGGGGAGTAATATCCGATATTCTATTTTGAAAACTTCCTTTTTCGTCCATACTTGAAGAAGCAGGCAAGAGTTTTTAGGGAAAAATGTCTTTTCCCGCTGTTTTAGAATTTATGTCATATGATTATAAGGCGGTGAAGCATGCAGACTGTAAGGATAAGCACTGAATTTATAAAGCTCGACTCGCTGCTTAAGTTTACCGGCATAGCCGAAACCGGCGGCGAGGGTAAGCTCATAGTGCAGGAAGGAATAGTAAAAGTTAATGGCGAAGTCTGCACTCAGCGCGGTAAAAAAATAAGGGCCGGCGACATTGTAGAGGTCGGGGACCTTAAATTCACCGTCGAGGCAGAGTAGAAAATGCATATTGAACGCATGGCAATCGAGGGCTTTCGCAATTTTCTGATGCTGGAGGTCTCTTTCGATAAGGGGATAAACGTCATAACGGGCGGCAACGCCCAGGGAAAGACGAATCTGCTTGAGGCGATTTACTTTCTCTCCTGCGCCAAATCCTTCAGAGTTCGCGGCGACAAGGACCTTATAAACTTCGACTGCTCCTTTGCAAGGATTGAGGCGGACGTTACCTCCCGGCACCGGGACACGAACATAGAGCTGCGCCTTCATAGGGACAGGCGGCGGCAGGTTATCCTGAACGGAGTTCGGCAGAGCTCCGCGCTGGAGCTGCCCAAGCGGCTCGGCGTCGTGCTCTTTTGCCCCGACGACCTGGAAATCGTGAGGGGCGGGGCGGCGGAGAGACGAAAATTTATGGATCAGGCTATAAGCCAGCTTCGCCCGAGGTACGCGGTCGCCCTCTCCGAATACAACAGGCTCTACGAGCACAAGACAAGAATTCTGCGCGATTGGCGCGAAAAACCTTCACTTTTGGAAACTCTCGATGATTTTTCACTGAGAATGGCAAAAATATCATCGGAGCTCATATATTACCGCTCGTCCTGGTGCGAGAGGCTCAGCGAAGAGGCGGTGGGTCTGCACGCTGAAATTTCCGGCGTTGACGAAAAACTCAGACTGACCTATAAAACCGTGAGCACTGTGGAGGATCCGAGGGGAATGAAGCCCTCGGAGCTTTTTCCGCTTATTCTGAGGCACCAGGAGCAGCATAGGCAGACCGAAATTGACTCGGGGCTCTGTCTGACCGGCGCTCATAAGGACGATATAGAGATTGAAATAGACGGAAATCCCGCGAAAACCTTCGCATCGCAGGGACAGGTTCGCACCGCGGCGCTCTCTTTAAAGCTTGCCGAGCGCGAGATAAGCCGCCTGGACCGGGGCGAAACCCCCGTTTTGCTCCTTGACGACGTACTTAGCGAGCTTGACGAGCGGCGGCAGGATTTCGTATTAAACCGAATCGGCGGCGGGCAGGTATTCATCACCTGCTGCGAGGACAAAAGCTCCATGCAGCGCATGGGCGACAGGCTGTTTTATATGAAAAACGGCGAGATTAGAGCATAGTCTCAGCTTTCGTTTAGTGTTGGATATTGGGGATTTAAGCTATATAGCGCTTCCCTTAGCCCCATAGAAAGCACTGCGGTTTTTCAGGCCGCGGCCGTCCTCAGGCGACGGCAGGCCGCTATACGGGCTAACGGCGCATAAACTGGAAAACCGCAAGCCCCGCGCTAAGCAAGACAGGGAGGTTTTTGCATGTACCTTCATCTGGGGATGGACGTTGTGGTGCGAAAATGCGACATCATAGGCGTTTTTGACCTTGACAACACAAGTCAGTCGCACATAACGCGCGATTACCTGCGCAGAGCCGACAAAAACAGGCTCGTGACCGACATAAGCGGGGAGCTCCCGCGATCGTTTATAGTGACCGCGCAGGGCGGCGGGCAGAGGGTTTACCTTTCGCAAATCACCCCTCAGACGCTCTTGAAGCGCTTTGAGAGCCGCTCGCTGCAGCTTTAGCCAGTGCGGTAATAAAGGGATGCCCGCCGATTTTCTAAGCCGGAAAAGGTTTGATACCCCAAAAAAGCCGCGGAAACGCGCATTTCTCCATCCCTGCGACGCAAAACCCTAAGATGAGCTAATAATCCGACAAAGGTGGTCTTTATTTTATGGGACGCAATGACTTAAATCCCGACATCAGTTATCCGAATCAGAAAATAGAGGTAGTCCCTCTCGAGCGGGAGATGCAGCGCTCATACATCGACTATGCAATGAGCGTCATCGTCGGCAGGGCCCTGCCGGACGTTCGCGACGGCCTGAAGCCCGTACACAGGCGCATACTCTACACGATGTACGAGGACGGGCTGAATTCCGATAAGCCCTTCCGCAAGTCGGCGACGACGGTCGGCGCGGTGCTCGGAAGCTATCACCCGCACGGCGACGCCTCGGTCTACGACGCTCTGGTCAGAATGGCGCAGAGCTTCTCGCTGCGCTACCCTCTTATAGAGGGGCACGGAAACTTCGGCTCCATCGACGGGCACCCCGCCGCCGCCTACCGATACACCGAGGCGAGGATGTCGAAGCTCTCAAACGAGATGCTGCGCGACATAGAGAAGGACACCATCGACTTTATTCCGAACTTCGACGAGCGGAAGAAGGAACCGGTAGTCCTGCCCTCGCGCTTCCCGAACCTGCTTGTAAACGGCTCCTCGGGCATAGCGGTCGGAATGGCGACGAACATACCACCGCACAACCTAAGAGAGGTCATTGACGCCGTTATCTGCGTCATAAGAAACCCTGAAGCAGACCTTGACGACCTCATGGAGCATATAAAGGGCCCCGATTTTCCGACAAGGGGCATCGTAATGGGCAGAGCCGGCATGAGGGCCGCCTACGCCACCGGCAGGGGGCGCATAAAGGTGCGCGCGAGGGCCGAGATTGAGGAGTTCGGCCAGGGCAGAACGAGAATCATAGTGACCGAAATCCCCTATCAGGTCAACAAGTCGCGTCTCATTGAGGCGATTGCCGACCAGGTCAAGGAAAAGAGGCTTGACGGCATCTCGGCCCTTCGCGACGAGTCCGACCGCGACGGTATGCGCATAGTCATCGAGCTAAAGCGCGATGCCAACCCTCAGGTCGTACTGAACCGTCTTTACGCGACGACACAGATGCAGACGACCTTCGCCATCGTGCTGCTTGCTCTTGTGAACAACCAGACGCAGCCGAAAATCCTGAGCCTGCGCGAGATAATAGACGAATATATCTCCTTCCAGCGCGAGGTGATAACAAGGCGCACAAGGTTCGACCTTAAAAAGGCCGAGGAAAGGCTACACCTGCTCGAAGGCCTCAGAATCGCCGTCGACAACATCGACGAGGTCAT
The DNA here is from genome assembly GCA_012838345.1 of Clostridiales bacterium. GTDB lineage: Bacteria > Bacillota > Clostridia > Oscillospirales > Oscillospiraceae > DUPK01. The sequence goes on from DUPK01000066.1 coordinate 28,073, forward strand.
ACACATAATCAGGACAAGCTACGACGACGCCAGGGAGCGGCTCATGCAGCGCTTTAGCCTCTCCGAGGTGCAGGCCCAGGCGATACTCGACATGCAATTAAAGCGCCTGCAGGGACTTGAGAGGGACAAGATAGAAAACGAGTACAGCGAGCTTCTTAAGAAGGTTGAGTACTACAAGGAGCTCCTTTCAAACGCCGAGATGCTCGACGATGTGCTCATAGGCGAGCTTGAGGAGATACGCGACAAGTATGGCGACGAGCGCAAGACCGAAATCGCCATCATAGAGGACGAGATTGACATTGAGGACCTCATAGACGAGGAGGACTGCGTTTACACGCTCACAAACGCAGGCTATATAAAGCGCCTTCCCGTAAGCACATACAGGTCGCAAAGGCGCGGCGGGCGTGGGGTTTCCGCCCAGAGCCTGCGCGAGGAGGACTTCGTCGAGACCGTGTTCACCGCTTCGACGCACGACTATATACTCTTTTTTACAAATTATGGCAAAGTATACAGACAGAAGGGCTATATGATACCCGAGGCGGGGCGCACCGCCAAGGGCACGAATATTATAAACCTCCTGCCGATTGAACAGGGTGAGAAGGTCAGCGCTATGCTGCACCTGCGCGAGTTCCCGGAGAACAGGTACCTTGTCATGGTCACGAGGAACGGAACGGTAAAGCGCATGCGGTTTACCGAGCTCAGGAATATAAGGAGCGTCGGAATACGCGCGCTCAATCTTGTTGACGACGACGAGCTTATAAGCGTGCATGAAACCGACGGTACGGACAATATACTGATAGTCACCCGCAACGGCATGGCCATCTGCTTCCGTGAGACGGACGTGCGGCCCATGGGCAGAAACGCCGGAGGTGTGCGCGGCATAAAGCTGCGTGAGGGCGATTTCTGTGTAGCCGCCGCAATAGCCCACGAGGGCAGGGCGCTGCTCTCAGTCACTGAAAACGGCTTCGGCAAGCGCACTCCGATAGAGGAGTATCTGCGCGGCAGCGAGGACGAAAACGCCCCGAGGACGCCCCAGAACCGCGGCGGCATAGGGCTAAAAAACTACAACATCACCGAAAAAACGGGGCCGGTCGCTGCGGCGAAGGTGGTGGACGAGGACGACGACATCCTGCTGTTGTCCGACGACGGCACGATAATCCGAATGGCGGTGTCCGACATAAGCGTCTACGGCAGGGCGACCCAGGGTGTTGTGCTCATGCGCCTTTCCGAGGGCGCGAGGGTCATCTCCCTTGCAAGAGTTGATAAAGAGGACGACACTGAGGATTCGGAGGATACGCAGGATACGCAGACGGCCGAAGAAGCGCAGACGAGTGAGAACTAAATTAATATAACAACATGGATAGGAAAGTAAGTTCCTTTTCACTGTGTAAAACCCGTCCTGTCATACGGGAGAGCCGGTTTTAGTTATCACGTATGGAAGCATGCACTGGCAACACCCCCGCACAACCCGATAAAGGAGAATTCACAATGGATGAAAATATTGTAAATACAAACGGATACGATGCCTCGCAGATACAGGTGCTCGAAGGCCTGGAGGCCGTCAGGAAGCGCCCGGGCATGTATATCGGCTCGACCTCCGCAAGGGGCCTGCACCATCTGGTGTACGAGATTGTGGACAACGCCATTGACGAGGCGCTAGCCGGCTACTGCACCGAGATTGAGGTCAGAATCCTTGAGGGGGACATCATATCCGTGCGCGACAACGGCCGCGGAATCCCCACCGGAATTCAGGAGCAGACGGGCAAGACGGCGCTTGAGGTTGTGTTCACGGTCCTGCACGCCGGAGGAAAGTTCGGCGGCGGGGGATACAAGGTCTCGGGCGGCCTGCACGGAGTCGGCGCCTCGGTCGTCAACGCCCTGTCCGAATGGCTCGAGGTGGAGGTCTGCAACGGCGATTTTGTCCACAACATGAAGTTCGAGCGGGGAAACGTCGTTCAGCCGCTCACCGTAGTCGCCGAATCAGGCTGTCGCGGCTCAAGGGTGACCTTCAAGCCCGACCCCGAAATATTCGACGAGACGGAGTTTGACTTTGAAACGCTTAAGACCCGCCTTCGCGAGCAGGCCTTCCTGAACGCGGGCCTGAAAATAATCCTTTCGGACGAGCGTTCCGGCAGGGAGCGGCGGCTTGAGATGTGCTACGAGGGCGGCATCTGCTCCTTCGTCGAGCTTATAAATAAGAATAAGACCGCCCTGCACGCGCCGGTAATATTTTTCTCGGGACAGAAGGACGACAGCATAGTTGAGATAGCCATGCAGTACACCGACACCTACAACGAAATTATTCTGTCCTTTGCAAACAATATACACACTACAGAGGGCGGTATGCACGAAACGGGCTTTAAGACCGCTCTAACAAGGGTTTTAAACGACTACGGCAAGCGCCACAACTATTTAAAGGGCGAGGAAAAGCTCTCGGGCGAGGACGCGCGCGAGGGCCTGACCGCGATTATCAGCGTCAAGCTCACCGAGGCCCAGTTTGAGGGCCAGACCAAGACAAAGCTCGGCAACAGTGAGATAAGGACGCTGGTGGACAATCTCGTTGCGGAAAAGCTCGGCGCTTACCTTGAGGAAAACCCCGCCGCGGCGAAGGCGATTATTGAAAAGGCCATCATGGCCTCCAGGGCACGCGAGGCGGCGCGCAGAGCGAGGGACCTAACCCGCCGCAAGAACGTGCTTGAGGGCTCCACCCTCCCGGGAAAGCTTGCCGACTGCAACGAGCGCGACCCTGCGCTCACCGAGCTTTTCATAGTCGAGGGAGACTCCGCGGGCGGCTCCGCGATTGAAGGGCGCGACAGCCGCTTCCAGGCGATTCTCCCGCTCTGGGGCAAGATGCTGAACGTCGAGAAGGCGCGGGCGGACAGGGTGTACGGCAACGATAAGCTGATGCCCGTCATCATGGCGCTCGGCGCCGGAATCGGCGAAGAGTTTGACATAAGCAAGCTCCGCTATCACAAGGTGATCATCATGGCCGACGCCGACGTCGACGGCAGCCATATAAGAACTTTGCTCCTGACCTTCTTCTTCCGCTTCATGCGCCCGCTGATTGAAAGGGGCCATGTCTACGCCGCCCAGCCGCCGCTTTACAAGCTCGTACGCGGCAAGACGGTTCGCTATGCCTACAGCGACTTAGAGCGCGACACGATTTCCGCGGAGATGAAGGGCAACGACCCGAACGCGAAGGTTGACATAAGCCGCAACAAAGGCCTCGGCGAAATGGACGCGCACGAGCTCTGGGAAACGACCATGAACCCGGAGACGCGCACGCTCCTGCGCATCGAGCTTGAGGATGCGGTCAAGGCCGACGAGATTTTCACAATCCTCATGGGCGAAAAGGTCGAACCTAGGCGCGAATTTATTGAGATGAACGCGAGAAACGTAGTAAATCTTGACATTTAGGAGCAGCCCATGCCGAAAAAGGAAGTCACCATCTATACCGACGGCGCCTGTTCCGGAAACCCGGGGCCGGGCGGCTGGGCCGCCATACTCAAATACGGCGGCAGGGAAAAGGTTCTCTCGGGCGGCGAAAACCCGACCACGAACAACCGCATGGAGCTTAGGGCGGTAATCTCGGCGCTCGAGGCGCTTAAAGAGCCCTGCAAGGTTAAGCTCTACAGCGACTCGAAATACGTCTGCGACGCCGTGGAGAAGGGCTGGGCGAGGTCCTGGAAGGCCAAGGGCTGGAGAAGAAGCGACAAGAGCCCCGCGAAAAACCCCGACCTCTGGGAAAGGCTCCTTGAGCTTTTGGACACTCACGAGGTCGAGCTTATATGGGTAAGGGGACACGCCGACAACCCCTACAACAACCGCTGCGACGAGCTTGCGGTCATGGAGAGCAAAAAGTTCGGCTAGCTGAAGGCCGCAACTGTGAGCAAAATCACCGGATTATACGTGAGCTGATTCACAGCTTGACGCTTTCCGAGCTATCCGCATAGACGGAGCAAATTGAAAGCTGTAACTTTATGAAAAAAGAAAAGGGGGAGAGGATTATTATGTAAACCTCTCCCCTTCAGTATAAGGAGACAAAATAAAGGCGGAGAAGCTAATCTCCGCCTTGTTTTTTCGCAATTTATCTTAACCCTGGAGAGCGTTGAGCTTGAGGGTGAGCCTGCTCTTTTTGCGAGCTGCGGTGTTTCTATGCAAAATGCCCTTCGAAACCGCGCGGTCAACAGACTTGACGGCCACCTTGTATGCCTCTTCGGCAGCGGCTTTGTCGCTATTTAGCACTGCCTGGTCAAACTTTTTAAGGTAGGTCCTAAGCTCGCTCTTCTTGGCCTTGTTTCTCGCATTCCGGGCCTTTGAAACCAATATGCGCTTTTTCGATGATTTAATGTTTGCCAATAAACTCACCTCCCCAAAGAAGCTAATCTTAACTTTCCGTGCAGTTTACTATTGTAACACCCTAGTCTCTAAATTGCAAGAATTTTTTCACAAAATATTTTATTTTTTGAATACTTGGCGGCGCAAAGAGGAGAATAAAGCTTGAAATCACAGTTTTGGAGGTGCGAAATGATAAAAAAAAGAACCGACCTCGCCGTTGAGGCAAGGGAGATATGGCGAGAGAGCGTCGGGGAGACCACACAGCTTGAGGGAGTTGAGGCGCGGGAGAAGGAGAGCTTCGGCCTCAAGGTCGAAATCGTAAAAATTCTTGACGAAAAAGGGGAGCAGTCTCTCGGAAAGCCGAAGGGGACATATATTACCATCACCTTGCCCGACGAGCACGAGGAGGATGCCTTCGACAATGCCTGCTTTGCGCTGTCCTCCGAGCTGCGCGAGCTAATAAGCGACAGCGGCAAGGAGCAGATTCTCGTCGTGGGGCTGGGAAACCGCTATATTACGCCGGACAACCTCGGGCCGAACACTCTGAGGCACACCATGGTCACAAGGCATCTCGTCGAGAGGGTAAAGGAATATTTTGGCAACTTCAGGCCGGTGTCAACGCTGGAAGCCGGCGTTCTGGCCAACACCGGCGTCGAGAGCGCCGAGATGGTGCGTGCGCTCTGCGAAAAGGTGCAGCCCTCCGCGGTCATAGTGATTGACGCCCTCGCTTCCCGCCGCTTAAGCCGCGTCTGCACGACGATACAGGTGGCCGATACGGGAATAGTGCCCGGCTCCGGCGTCGGAAACAGCCGCGCTGAGATAAGCATGAACACTCTAGGCGTGCCGGTCATCGCGATAGGAGTTCCTACGGTGGTCGATGCGGGCACGCTAACGGCGGACCTCATGGAGAGCGCCGGCATGGGCAACCCCGACCCCGAGAAGTTTATGAGCGTCGGCGGAAACCTAATCGTGACGCCGCGAGACATTGACGAAAAAATAGCAGAGCTTGCCAAAATCATTGGCTACAGCATAAACCTTGCCCTGCAGGAGAACATGACGATTCAGGACGTGACAGCCTTTTTAAGCTGAAAAATGGGGGCTTATTGACAAGCCCCCTGATTTACATAATACAGTTATCTTATATAGGTAATCCTGTCTCCCACTCTCGGCTTTGGGGGCGTGGGCGTGGCTATATGCCCGAGGGCGATGCCAATGCTGAAGACATGGTCCTCCGGCATGCCGAGCTCGACGGCGTACTTGCGCCCATCCTCGGTATTGAAGTAGTCCTTGACGCAGCCGATTATTAGCGAACCGAGCCCTAGGCTTTGAGCGGCGAGCGACATGTTCTCGACGACAATTCCCGCGTCAATGTGCGTGTATTTCCAGTCCTTCTTGCCGGTAAGCATTATAAAGGTAGGCGCACCGTAGACGAAATCCCTTATCTTACCGTCGTTAAAGTCGTTTTTCGAGAACCCCTCGGCAATCTTGGCGATTACCTCGGGTTTTTGAATGACGATAAAGTGTATGTGCTGTGTGTTTCTCGCGGTAGGAGCCCAGATTCCAGCCTCAAGAATCGTGTTCAGCTCTGTTTCGGTTAGCTGTACGTCCCTCTTAAAGTCCCTTGTGCTTCTGCGGGACAGTATCGCATCCATTACTGGGTTTTTTATGGTTTCGCTCATGTTCTCAACTCCTTAGCGGTAATATACTATATTATACAATAGCACGCTCAATTATGCAATGTTTCACGTGAAACATTCGAAGGATGTTTTTAAGGAAAAGTTTCACGTGAAACATTGAAAAACCTATTATACGTGTTATAATTAACGGGAACCTTTTCATGCGGCTCGCGCTTTCGGGCATAGTCATCAAGAATAGTCCTCTTTACCGCCGCTGCGTAATGGGATTTTAGGCAGGGACTTTGGCACAGCCCAAGGCGCCGGAGAGCGACGAAAAGGCAGGCAAATACGGCCACGGGAGGCAAAAATGGGGAAGATTATTGCCGTCGTTAACCAAAAAGGCGGGGTGGGGAAGACCACGACCTGCATAAACATAAGCTGTGCTCTTGTCGAGAGTGGCAAAAAGGTCCTGCTTTGCGACATGGACCCGCAGGCAAACAGCACTTCGGGCATGGGGCTCGACAAAAACGCTGTCTCGCCCACGATTTACGACGTGATAATAAACGGAGTTGAGGCGGAAAAGGCTCTGAGAAAGACAAAATACGGTGATGTCCTGCCTTCAAACAAGAGCCTGTCCGGGGCGGGCATAGAGCTTGTCGGCGTGCCCGAGCGTGAATTCAGGCTCCAGAAGGCGATAAACCCGCTCAGGGAGCAGTACGACTATATTATAATCGACTGCCCGCCCTCACTGGAGCTGCTGACGCTCAACGCGCTTTGCGCCGCGGATTCCCTGCTTGTTCCGGTGCAGTGCGAGTACTTCGCGCTCGAGGGGCTAAGCGACCTCCTGACCACGCTCAGGATAATAAAAAGGAGATTAAACCCCGCACTTGAGATAGAAGGCGTGCTGCTCACGATGTACGACGGGCGGACAAACCTCTCGCTCCAGGTGGCGGAGGAGGTCAAGAAGTACTTTAAAGCTAAGGTTTTCCGGACGGTTATACCCCGGAACGTACGCCTTTCCGAGGCTCCGAGCCACGGAAAGCCCGCGGTAGTGTACGACCGGAGCTCGCGCGGCTCGAGAGCCTACATAGACCTTGCCGCGGAGCTAACGAGAAACTGATTAGGAGGGCGAATAATGGCTGAAAAAGGGCTAGGCGCCGGTCTCGGCGCCCTGCTTGGAGAGGCGGCGCTTGAGGACAGCTCGACGGATTTTGTGTATCTGCCCATATCCAAGGTCGAAACCTCGCCGAACCAGCCGAGAAAACAGTTTGACGAGGTTTTGCTGAGGGAGCTTGCCGATTCCATAGCTGAACACGGAATTTTGCAGCCGCTGACGGTAAGGAAACTCTCAACCGGATATTATCAGATTATCGCAGGAGAGCGCCGCTGGCGCGCCGCGCGCATGGCAGGCCTTACCGAGGTGCCGGTGCGGATAATAGAGGCGGACGACAAAAAGGCGACCGAGCTTGCGCTGGTCGAGAACCTGCAGCGGGCCGATTTGAACCCGATGGAGGAGGCCGAGGGCTACCGCACACTGATGGAGGAGTACGGCTTTACGCAGGAGCAGGTCTCGGAGCGGGTCGGAAAGTCGCGCTCGGCGGTCGCAAACGCCTTAAGGCTTCTTGCGCTGCCCGAAAAGTTGAGAGCGCTCCTCGAAACGGGGGAGCTGACGCCGGGTCACGCGAGGGCGGTTTTGCAGGTAAAGGGCGCATCAGCGCAGGAGGAGTTTGCAAGGCTCATAGTAAGGGATGGCCTTTCGGTACGAAAGGCCGAGGCAATGGCCGCAAAAATATCGAAAGAAACCGAAAAATCCAAAGAAAAGAAGGAAAAAACCTCGAAATTCGAGGTAAACTACATTGCCGAGCTAGAAAAGCAGCTGACCGAGTGCCTTGGCCGCCGCGTAAAGGTTGTTGACGGGCGCAAGAGGGGCCGGCTTGAGATAGACTACTACGGCGACGACGATTTACAGACGCTCATAGATATGCTCACGTCCAAAGGCAAATAGGAGGTAACTTATGCTGGACATCAAACTTATAAGAGAAAACCCCGACAAGGTCAAGGCGGGCCTGCAAGCAAAGGGAGTAGACTGCGACAGGGAAATTGACCGCATTCTGGAGCTCGACGCTCTGCGCCGCGATGCGATTTACGCAACCGAAAACTTAAAGGCGGAGCAGAACAGGGTCTCAAAGAAGATTCCCGAACTTAAAAAGGCGGGTGGCGACACCAGCGCGATTTTCGCCGAGATGAATAAGCTCAAGGAGGAAATAAAGGAAAACGAAGCCAGGCTGCGCGAGATTGAGGAGGAGTACAGAAGCCTCATGCTCTCGCTCCCGAATCTGCCCGACGAGGGGCTTAAGCCCGGCGGCAAGGAGAACAACGAGCCGATTCGCTACTTCGGCGAAGTACGCAAATTCGACTTTGAGCCGAAGAACCATGTGGATTTGTGCACCGAGCTCGGGCTCATAGACTATACGCGCGGGGCCAAGCTCTCCGGCAGCGGCTTCTGGGTCTACAGGGGGCTCGGCGCGCGGCTTGAGTGGGCGCTATTAAATTATTTTATCGACACACACCTTGCTGACGGCTACGAGCTTGTGCTATTGCCGCACATACTCGGCTACGAGGCGGGGCTTACCGCCGGGCAGTTCCCGAAGTTTGAGGAGGACGTTTTCTGGCTTCAAACTGACGAGAGCTCCCAGCGACGCTTCCTTCTGCCGACCGCGGAAACCGCGCTTGTGAGCCTGCACCGCGACGAGATTCTCAGCGAGGCGGAGCTGCCGAGGAAGTATATCTCCTATACGCCCTGCTTCCGCCGCGAGGCGGGCAGCTACCGCGCCGAGGAGCGCGGCATGGTGCGCGGCCACCAGTTCAACAAGGTCGAGATGGTGCAGTACACGAAACCCGAGGACTCCGACGCCGCCTTCGAGGAGCTTGTCGGGAAGGCCGAGGCGCTCGTAAAGGGCCTGGGCTTCCACTTCCGCACGGTTAAGCTCGCCGCGGGCGACTGCTCGGCCTCAATGGCGAGGACCTATGATATAGAAATCTATATCCCGTCCATGAACGGCTACAAGGAGGTTTCCTCAGTTTCAAACGCCCGCGACTACCAGGCAAGGCGCGGAAACATCCGCTTCAAGCGTGCTGAAACCGGCAAGACGGAGTTTGTGCACACCTTAAACGGCTCGGGGCTTGCGACAAGCCGCATACTGCCCGCGATAGTAGAGCAGAACCAGAAGGCCGACGGCAGCATAGTTGTGCCGGAGGTTCTTAGGAAATACATGGATGGTATTGAAATAATAGGAATATAATCACTTAAGATTAGGGCATTATTTTGGAAGTGGCAAATACTAAAAGGCTTTACAAGTATGGTACGGGCGTAAAAAATAAGGAGGAGAGCGCATGGGCTTTAAAGAGAAATCGAGTGGATTCTTGCAGGAATTTAAGAAATTTGTCATGCGTGGCAACGTGTTCGACCTCGCGGTCGGCGTAATTATCGGCGGTGCCTTCGGAAAAATAACCTCGTCGCTCGTAAACGACGTACTCATGCCCTTTATCGGGATGTTTCTGGGCGGGGTTGATTTTTCGACGCTGAAAATCAGGCTGCCGGACTTCTACGGCAGGGGAGAAGAAAACTTCCTGAGCATAGGGCTTTTAATCAGCGCAATTATAGATTTTCTGATTATCGCCTTTGTCGTCTTTATCATGGTCAGGGCGGTAAACAGGCTAAAGGACAGGAAAAAGCCCGAGGAGCCCGAGTCGCCGCTAGCGCCGCCAGAGCCGAGCGCGCAGGAGAAGCTGCTTGCCGAGATTCGCGACCTCTTAAAGGAGAAGATAAACTGATTTATGCGTGAGATACTACTTTCCGGCGCAAAGCGGCTTGGTATAGAGCTTGGAGACACTGCGCTCGGGCAGTTTGAGACATACGCGCGGGTTCTTGAGGAGGAAAACAAGAAGATTAACCTCACCGCGTTGACGGGTGAGCGGGAAATTGCCGAGCGTCACTTTCTCGACAGTCTCGCCGTGCTCAAAGCGGCGGGGGCCTCGATAAATGGCGCCCGGGTAATTGACGTCGGCAGCGGCGCCGGCTTTCCCGGCGTACCGATGAAGCTGGTCGAGCCCTCGATAAGCCTCACGGCTCTCGACAGCACCGAAAAAAGGGTTTTCTTTTTGCGGAAAGTCTATGAAATCCTCGGGCTAATCAGCGCCGAGGCTATAATCGCCCGCGCCGAGGAGCTGTCAAGGCTGCCCGGGCACCGCGAAAAGTACGACCTTGCGGTCTCGCGCGCGGTGGCGAGGCTGAACGTCCTTGCCGAGCTCTGCCTTCCGTTTGTGAGGGTCGGGGGGTATTTCCTCGCTATGAAGACAGCATCTAGCGAAGAGGAGATTATGGAGGCCGAAAACGCCATAAATACGCTCGGGGGCGAGCTCGGAGAGTTCTTCGATTACGAGATTATGGGCGCCGTTCACCGCATTGTACGAATAAAAAAGGTGAAAAGCACGAGCGATAAGTACCCGCGCCGCTTTGCGAAGATTCAAAAGCAGCCGCTCTAGCCGCTTTGAAAATAAGCGCACACCGCCTGGGTTCAAAAAAATGGCCGCCCTGTCCCGCGCCCGGCGCGAAATGAAGGACGGGCGGCAACTCTTTGCAAAATACGCGCATTTAGGGCCGCCATATATCTGGTACCGGGATGCAATGCGTGGTATAAAAAACGTGGGATATAGGATGCGACAGGCGGAAAGACAAAATGAAGCATAAAAACCCTCAGCCACCAAAATGCAGGAAAGGAGCCTCCTGATTGCAAAAAGGTAGTTTTTTTAGATAATAAAGTATCACCATATCTTGACTTAAATTTGTTAATAATATAAAATATGCCCATTATAATGTTTTAGAAAACAGTCAAGCGACTGATAAACTAACCGGAGGGATGCCCAGATATGAAAGTACATTTCACAGAGACAGTTTTGCGTGACGCAAACCAATCGCTCATCGCAACGAGAATGCCGATGAGCGTTTTTGAGCCCATCCTTGAGACCATGGACAAGGCGGGCTACTATTCGGTCGAATGCTGGGGCGGAGCCACCTTCGACTCCTGTCTTCGCTATTTAAGCGAGGACCCGTGGGAGCGCCTTCGCCGCATTAAGGAAAAGATGCCGAATACAAAGCTCCAGATGCTTCTGCGCGGGCAGAACCTTCTGGGCTACAAGCACTACCCGGACGACGTGGTGCGCAGGTTCGTGCAGCGCTCCGTCGCAAACGGCATCGATATAATCCGGATTTTCGACGCCCTGAACGATACGAGAAACCTCAAGGTTGCCATAGAGGAGACCATAAAGTGCGGCGCGCACGCATCCGGCGCGATTTCCTACACCACAAGCCCTGTCCATACGCTTGAGAAGTTCGCCGCCCTTGCCAAGGAAATGGCGGAAATGGGCGTCAAATCCATATGCATAAAGGACATGGCCGGCGTCATGAGCCCGAAGGAGGCCTACGACCTTGTCAGCGCGATTAAGGATAAGGTGAACCTCCCCGTCGTTCTGCACACGCACTGCACCACCGGCCTTGCGTTTATGACCTATCTCAAGGGCATAGAGGCCGGCGCGGACGTAATCGACACCGCGACTTCCGTGTTCTCAGGCGGCACATCCCAGCCCGCGACCGAGACCCTCTACTACGCCCTCAGCCAGATGGGCTATGAGATAGACCTGAAGCCCGAGGTTTTAAAGCAGGTAAACGACCACTTCAAGCCCTTCTTCAACGAGGCTATCGCTTCGGGCCTGCTCGACCCGACGGTCATGGGCACGGCTACGGAGGCTTTGGACTATAAGATTCCCGGCGGCATGCTCTCCAACCTCATCTCCCAGCTTAAGGCGCAAAACGCGATTGACAGGTTGCCAGAGGTTCTTGAGGAGACCCCGAGGGTCAGGGAGGACCTCGGCTATCCTCCGCTCGTAACCCCGATGAGCCAGATAGTCGGTGTACAGGCCGCGACAAACGTCCTGCTCGGCGAGCGCTATAAGAGCGTGGGCAAGGAGCTTAAGGCCTATGTCAGGGGCGAGTACGGCAGGGCGCCGGGCGAAATCGACCCCGAGCTTGTGAAGAAGATACTCGGCGACGAAAAGCCCATCGATTGCCGTCCGGCCGACCTCTTAGAGCCCGAGTTTGAAAAGACAAAGAAAATGCTGGGCGAGCGCGCCACCTCGGACGAGGACGTTCTAAGCTACATCGCCTTCCCGCAGGTTGCGGAGAAGTTCTTCACAGAGCGCGAGAAGAGGATGGAGAATATCGTCAAATACACTATTGAGGCAATAGAATAAGGGGGTTGCGCTGTGATGCTTAAAAATAGCGTATTGCGCCATGCCTGGCCAACCGGTGGTGGCGGCGGTGCGCCCCGCGTGCTTCCGGCCAGGGTCGGCAGCAGCCGAAAAATTACCTATGCCAGGGGCTCGGCAGGCTCCGTGAATATCACCACTGTGCCGCCTAAGACGGCAGCCATGCTTATGGCGATAGTGGCGGACGAACTGAAGGTTCCGCTCAACGAGCTCAGATTCATTTCCATAAAGGAGAAAGGCCCCGCGAAGTAAAAGGGGACGGTGATCGATATGAAGTATAAGGTAACGCTTAACGGAAAGGTATATGAAATCGTAGTCGAGCGCGGTACGGCAATACTTGAGAGCGAATACGACGCCGTCGCCGCACCCGCACCCGCTCCCGCTCCCGCACAGGCTCCGGCTCCCGCGCCTGCGCCCGCACC
>DUPK01000067.1 GCA_012838345.1 Clostridiales bacterium
ATTCAGTATACCATACTGTCTAACAATTGGGGTGCAGTTCAAAACTGCCGCCGAACTTATTTTATCAATTATCAGCATCCGTAAAGCCAAAACACCACAGGGCAAAACACAATCAATGATTGGGGTTTGAGCGCACATGGAGGGCTGCCTTTACCAGCATGTTCAGCACCGTGCTCTGGGGAATATCCTTTATGGCGCTAATTACGCTCTCTGTTGATGCGTCCACATACACCGGCGAAAGATTATTGAGCGCATAGGCCACGACATCGCGCCTGCACTTATCGCATTTGCACAGCCTGAACCTTTTCATAACGGCGTCGACATGCCTGAGTACATACTCCTCCATCGCGTTGACCGTCGCCACGCTTATGCCCTCCTCGTAGTCCTCCCGCCTTGCAAAGAGCTTGCTCCTGAGCACTGATACGTTCTCTTCGCCTTGGGAATCCCCGCCTTTCGGGGAGTTTCCCGCAGTAAAGGGGTTTTCACTCAGGGCAGGCATGATTTTTTGGAACATCAAGTCCTTATCAAGCTCTCTCTTTGACTTAGCCACTATAATACTCCCTTTTCAAACAGCTCGTCCACAAGCCTGATATAATCCTGAACGGCCTTATTATTGGGCGCATACTCTATTATGTCGGCCTGAAGCATAGTCATGGCCTTGCTCAAAACATTGCTGTGCCTCACCGTGGTTGTAAGTAATGGTATGTCAAGCTGTCTTGTCAGCATCTTCGCCGTTTCTCTGGCAGTCCTGCTCAGGGCTTCCCTCTGATAGTACCTGAGCAAAAACATGCCGCCGACCACCAGTTTGGGGTTGAGCGCCTCCTTTATTCGCATGACCGTTTCGTGTACCTGGATGACCCCGTGCAGGCTGTAGCCGTCCGAAAGCGCGGGAATTAAAACCACATCGGAGGCTATAACCGCGTTTGAGAGCATAAGGCCGAGCTCCGGCGGCGTATCTATTACGACATAGTCGTAGTTCTTCAAAAGGGGTTCAAGACATTCCTTGAGTATGCTCTCGCTGCCGATTCCGGTGAATTCGCGCTCGACATTGGTAAGAAGCCCGTTTGAGGGAAGTATATCTATAATCGGAGTTCTCTGGACCGCAAACTGGGGTTTGATTGAGTGCTTTAGGACTTCGTAAATCGTCGGCTTGTCCCTGTTGTCTGCGCCCATGCTGAACGAGAGGTAGGCCTGGGGGTCAAAATCCACACAGAGAACCCTGAAATTTTTGTGCTTGAGGCACACGGCTATGGCGTTTGCGGAGGTCGTCTTGCCGACGCCCCCCTTTTGATTAATTAATGATATTACCTTAGCCAATCCTATCACCCCGGAATCTTATTAAACGGCCACGAGCTCTACTAAGATATTATACAAGCATTTGCCTGTATTTTGCAAGACCGGACTCGAAAACAGTCGGCTTTCGCCGGCTTGAGGAATTGTACAAAAAATCAAGATTCACTAGGAAAATATTTATAACTTTATCCTGCCTTTTGCTATTTCGTTTTTGCAATAATATCGAATAAATATAACGAAAGAGTATATTAAAATCGCATCGTATAAACGATGAATCAAAGGAGTGCGCGATTATGGAAATCCGCAGAATTTACACGAACTATTTGCATAACCCGGAAAAGCCGGTTAACAAGCCGGGAAAGCCGGCCGATGACAATTTCGTAGGAAAAATAGGCGCCGGTGCGGATAAAATCGAAATAAGCTCCAATGCTTCGTTCAGGTCAAAACTCGAAGAGGCTAAGAGGGCTTATGTGAGAAAGCTGGGCGAGGACGTATCCGCGCAGAAGCTGGACGAACTCAAAGCCAAATATCAGGGTGACAACTGTCCTGTACCGGGCGAACTCGTAGCGGGCGCCATAATGAGCCGGATTTTTGGCCCGGATGAGAACCGCTAGTCAATCGATTGCAAAGGAGCAATGCCGTTTTGAACGGGAAAATAAAAGAATTCATAGTTTTTTTGGAGCAATACGAGCAGCAGCTGGATGATATGTTGCTTCAAGAGAAGGACAAGCGCGAAGCCCTTCTCGGAAGTGACCCTAAAAAAATCGAGACCGTGCTTCAGCAGCAGCAGGCAGCTATGATGAAGCTGAAAAACCTCGAGCAAAAGCGTATGGACATGCAGGACGAGCTCGGCTTTGCGGACATGAGCGCCGAGGAGATGCTCGAGGCTCTCGAGAAGCAGGGCTGTGAAGAGGTAGGTAAGCTACGCTCGATGTTCAAGAATTTAAGAGACACCGTCATTCAGATAAGGGAGCTCAATAAGATCTCGACTGAGTTTGCGAAGAAAAACCTTAAATTCATCGAGCTTATGGCGCAGCAGGACAGCGGCGAAGGCTCCGACGGCGTATACGGGGCGCAGGGCTCCAAGGAGACCAGGCCCGGCCATACGCTTGAGAAAATGATCTGAGGAGGACTTTTTAATGCGTCCAACTTTTATGGGATTCGAGACTGCCAAGAGCGCGATTTTCACAAATCAGAAGTCGCTTGACATAGTGGGCAATAATCTGGCCAACATCAACACCGCGGGCTATACCAGGCAGCGCGTTGAGCGAAGCGCCATCTCACCGGGCTCCTATTCCTCGCGGGTCTCGTCAAGCAGGGTCGGCCTAGCCGGCCAGGGTGTTGAGACTCTCGGCGTGTCTCAGCTGAGGGATGCTTTCCTGGACAAATGCTTCAGGGACGAGTACGCAAAGGCAAGCTATCACTCTCAGGCTGCAAATATATTGAGCTCAATCCAGAGCACGCTGACGGACGGAAACGACATCACCAGCTTCTCGGGTATTCAGGGCGCGATAGAGCAGCTCTACAGCAGCTTAAACCAGTATATAAACGAGCCGATCCTGGATTCCGGTGCGAATATAGTGATGTCGGCCTTCAAAAACATCTGCCAGGTATTGAATCAGCTCGACGAAAAGCTCAATGTCGTGGCAAATCAACAGATTGAGGACCTTAAGTCGAGCGTTGCGAGAGTCAACGAAATCACCGCCGCCATAGCTCATCTCAACGAGACAATCAGCAAGGATGCCACTTCCCTATCCGGGAACGAGCATTTCAGGCCGAACGAGCTCCTCGATGAGAGAAACCTGCTTTTGGACGAGCTTGCCAGCTACGGCGACATAAAGGTCACACAGCAATCAGACGGAACCGTAAACGTAGATTTCGGCAACCACAGGGTAGTCAGCGGGAACAAGGCCGACACGCTCTCCGTTGGCGTAACAAGCGACAACCTCGTGAGCGTCCACTGGAGGACAAGCGGCGAAAACGTTATGCTCACCGGCGGCAGCATCCTCGCCGACCTCCACTTTATAAACGGACGCGGCAGCAATGTTCAGAGCAGGGATGAGTCCACCATGCAGGGCATTCCTTATTATCGCGACAGGCTTGACAGCTTTGCCCATGCTCTGGCGACACTGGCAAACAGCTCCGTTCCGGAATACGACCCTGTGACCGACGAGCCCAGGCTCGATGCAAACGGTAAGATAGTATATAAAACGCTCCTTGCGCCCTCGCCGAACGGAAACCCCGCGGGAGGCCAGATAACGGCGGGCAACATATCCCTTAGCCTTGAGTGGACCCAAAACGGGCCGGGTTATTTCATTTACAACAGAAACGAAGCCGTCGAGGATTACGCGCAGAAGCTGGCCAGCACCTTGGTCGACACCAGATTTACGTTCCAGTCATACGGCGAGAGCTTTACCGGGACCTTTGCGGAATATAACGTGGAAATGCTCGCAAGGTTGGGCGCCGACCTTAAATTCCACGAGGGGCGGCATGAGGCCGCTGCAACGGTGGCCGACGACTTCCTCGAGCGGCGCGACCAGATAGCCGGCGTGTCCCAGGACGAGGAAACGGCCGACATGATTAGATACCAGAAATCCTACGAGGCCGCGGCAAGGCTTATGACGGTCCTCGACGATATTTTGGATGTGCTTATAAACCGCATGGGACGCGTAGGGCTTTAACTGATTGAAAGGGTGTCAAGATTATGAGAGTAGTAGACCGTTCCACAGCAAGAAACTACATGAAGTACCTTAACAAGGCAAGAAGCGATTACGCAAGCACAAACGAGAAGATAGCCTCGGGAAAACGCTTTGACAAGATTTCTCAGGACGTCATTGCCGGAACAAAGGTGCTGAGGGTAAGAACGGATTTGTGCAAAGCGGAAACCCAGCTCGGCAACATAAAATCCGCACAGGAGGAGCTGCGCACCACGGAGCTGGCGATGACGGCTATAAACAATATCTTAACCTCCGCCAGCGCCGAAAAGATAAACGCGGCGCTCAGCGAGGATAAGGGCGAAGTCGGGCGCATAGCCATCGCAAACGAAATTGAGGCGATGCGAAACGAAATACTTCAGTATGCAAATACTAAGTACAGCTCAAGGTATGTTTTCGGCGGCTCAAACAGCAGCTACACGGCTCCGTTCTCGATAAATTCCGACGGCAAGCTTCTCTACAACGGAATCAACGTAGATCTCATCCAGCAGGACATCGACGGCTCCCTCTATTACATGAACGCCGGGGTAAAAACAAAGATTAGCCTCGATACCGACGTCTATCTGGATATTGGCCTTGGCATTAAGCTCCAGGGAACCGCCGTCGACCCGAACACCGGCTTTAAGATCTCCTACTCGGGGCTGGAGCTCCTGGGCTTCGGAAGAAACTCCGAGGGCATCTCAAACAATATCTTTAACGTATTGACTGAGATTGAGAATAATATCCGCAACTACGATTTTGAAAAGCTCAATAATCTGCACTCTCATTTCAGAACCCTTTGCGACTCCTTCAGGGCAAACCTTACGGACATCGGCGCAAAAACCAAGCATCTCGACACAATGGAGGAGAGATTGAACAACTCCATAGACAGCTATAAGTCACGAATCAACACGCTGATGGGCATAGACGACGCGGAAGAGGTCATGAACCAGTCCATGAACGAATATGTTCTGAAGGCCGTTATACAAATGGGAGCAAAGCTTCTTCCGGTTACGCTTATGGATTTCCTCAGGTAGTTTAAATATAATCTGAAGGGCTCAAAGTAAAGAAGGTGAAGATATGCAACTGATTAAAATCACAACAACTCCAACCAAATACGAACTTGAGATTGAGCCCGCGCGCCTTGAATACGTAAACGACCATATCCCCTCAGCCGAGGTGAGCACAACCCCCTCCGAGCTGAGGATAAACGCGAAAAACACCTCCGTACGCATTGACACATATGAGGCGCGCAAATCGCTCGGTCTCACCAACACCACGGATATGTTCAGAAGGCGAGCTGAGCTTTGCAAGGAACATATTCAGCAAAAGATTCGAGAGTATGTTGAGGACGGAGCCCAGATGGCGAGGATAGAGGACGGGGTTACGATTCCGGAGATTATGCGCCAGAAATTCAATACCGCGCCGACCTCCGTCACCGTTTTCATCCCGAAAACGGGCGCGGATTTAACCTGGGAGCCTCCGAAGCTGAATCTCGAATACATACCTTCGCAGCTCAGGTACGATTGGAACGAGCCCCAGTCCTACCTGCGCTACATACCCGGCAGCGTAAAGCTTAAAATAGTTGAGCAGGGTAAAGTTGAAGTTGAATATCTTGGCTCGCCGATGTACATCCCTCCAAGCTCGGACCCGAACCGAGAGGAAAAAGAGACCGAGGGCTGAGCGCCCCGGCAGGTACGATTATTTCGTCAGAAAACAGGAGCAGCGGATTATTATGAAATGCAAAACCAGAGATTTCGGGGAAATTGAAATTAAAGACAGCGACATTCTGACCTTTGCGCAGCCGCTGTTCGGCTTTGAGGACTACAGGAGATTCACGCTTATTTACAATCACGATATAGGCGAATCCCTGGCATGGCTGCAGTCTATAGACGACCCGGAGCTCTGCTTCATACTCTTCGACCCGACGCCGCTGTCCTCCTTTTTTAGACCGGAACTCCCGCAATGGATTGAAGATACGCTCGGCAAAGGAGACTACATCTGTTGGGTCCTCTGCGCCATCCCGGACGATATACGCAAGACTACAGTGAACCTTAAAAGTCCGATTTTCATAAATCCCCTTACCAGAAAAGTGGCGCAGATTATGCTGGAGCAGAATTACCCTATAAGATTTCCTCTGATAAAGGAGGATACGTAGGGTATGTTAATCATAACACGAAAAGCAGACGAGTCGATCATCATTGAGCTTGAAGGCGGAAAGGGAAACATCGAAATTAAGGTGCTGGAGGTCGGAAGCCAGATTCGCCTTGGAATAGAAGCTCCGGCGGGATATAAGGTTTGGAGAAACGAAATATACCAGAACGTGCTTGCAAACAGGCAGGCTGCAAGCGCCGCCCTGCCCAATCTGTTTGATGCCGTTTCGAAGCTTTCAGAAAAGCTCAAATAGCAACCGCGGCTGTCGCAATACTTCTATTGCACGCAGCCTGAGATAACGGAAGGTGATATTTTGCATGATTTAGGCCCGGTTCTTACCGCCGCAAACGCAAAGCTCGACCTGATAAACCGGCTTGAGCGGGAAACAAATGAATTGCTGCAGACTCCCATGGAAAATCTCATGACCTGTCTTGAGTGCAGACAGGCGACGCTGAAGAGCATAATTGAAGCGGATAACCGCCTTAGAGAGCTATGCGCCGGCAGTGACGAGCTTATAGCCGCAGTCGACCTAACTTGCGATTTTGAAAGCCTTCCCATTGATTTAAAGCCGCTTTTGGAGCTGTCGTTATCCGCCAGGGCCTCGATTAACCGGATTATGAAAACAGAGCCCGAGATAGCGGCCCGCCTTCAGCGGGAAAGGGCCTCCATTCTCAAAAAGATTGAGAACTTAAACACAAGCACAATCGCCACAGCGAACAAATACTACCGCAGCTTTAATACGGCCCTGGGCCGTGAGGCTGCGGCAGAGAACAACAAAACGATTTGATTACAAGTTACGCCAGGAGGTGTGCGATTTGAATATAAGCTCTTCAAGCTACTACAGCGTAGGCGCGAGTACAACAAAGGGGTTTGCGGGACTGGCCTCCGGTATTGATACCGATTCGATGGTCAAGGAAATGCTGTCCGGCACACAGGCCAAGATTGACAAGCAGAACCAGCTCAAGCAGCAGATACAGTGGAAGCAGGAGATTTACCACGACGTCATAAGCACAATAAACGGCTTCTACAGCAAGTATTTTGACAGTGCCTTTGACTCTACGCTTAAGACAAACCTCTACAGCGCTTCCTTTTACGACTCGATGGTATCGAAAATTAAAAGCGGCGATGCCCTAAACATCGTCAGTACCTCCTCCTCCGCAATCGCGGGGGATGTCAGCATTGTCGTAAAACAGCTCGCCTCTGCGGCCACGCTTGTCGGTGATAATAATGTCAGCTCTTCAAAGAAAATCTCATCCGCGGCGCTCAGTGATGAGAATTTAAGCTCCGTGTTTGCAAACGGGGCCTCGGTCAGCTTTGACCTTTCGCTGGACGGAATTACCAAGACGATTACCTTAAGCGACGTTGCTGACAACGACGGGAACATTACGCTTGAGTCCGTCAGAGACGCCATGGAAAAGCAGATTCAAAAGGCCTTCGGCTCATACCTCAAGGTGGAGATTTCGGGCTCCGGCGAGGAGAGGCATCTCGTAATTGATTTAAACATCGACCAACCCGGCCACGAGTTGAAAATAATCGGGGCAGACGCCCTAAAGCTCGGCTTTACTCCGGGCGACTCCAACCTAATCGGCTACAACACTAAGCTGGGAGACCTCGGCGCGCTCGGACAGCGCTTCTCGTTTACTATAAACGGCACCCATTTCAGCTTTGACAAGAACGACACCATAGGCTCCATGATAAATAAAATCAACAACAGCGATGTGGGCGTTAATATTAGCTATTCTACGCTCTCGGACACCTTTAGGATTGAGGCGGCCTCATCCGGAGCCTACTATGGTATTGATATAACACAGCACGAAGGAAACCTCCTCGGCATCCTCCTCGGCGAAGGAAAGATAAGCTCAGGCTCCGCTGTGGCAAGCGGCAGGCTTACGACAGGCACAGTGGCGGGCAATCCCGGCGGGCTTGCCGGCGGCTACACCACAACCGACGCGGCCCTAGTAATGAACGTAAACGGCAAAAGCTACACTTTCAATCTGCCCAAGCTGCCCGAGGGTGAAACATACGACAAGGTTGCCATTGAGGAGGCTTTTGACAAATGGCTGCTTGAGAAGTTCGGCAAGACCGGTGATGTGCAGAACATAAAGTATGAAAACGGAAACCTCACAGTCGCAAGCGGTTTTGAGGTCAGCTTCGATAAGACGGCGGTCAACCTCAACGACGCAGACGCGGTTGCGACAGCTTCGGAAAAGGATCTCGCGCTTGCCTTCGGTTTTAGCAAAACCGGAGCTTCCAATATAGCCACCGACGACACCCCGGTATCGGAAATCGTGCAGCTTCAGGGGCTGACGATACTCGATTCGGACGGAAATCCCGCGGAAAGGCTCTCCGATATAGCCACAATCAACGGCTACTCAGTTACCTACTCGGATTCGCGGCTGGTGCTTGCCGGCAGCGGGACATTCGACCTCTCGGGCGAGCCGGGGCTCAGCGCCTTATTCGGCGCAAGCTCCTTCACGCTCTCCGACGGAAGCCTCGGCTCAGGCGCCGTCAAAGAAGGCACCGACGCAATTATCGGCTTCAACGGTACCGAGGTATACCGCAGCAGCAACACCTTCACAATTGAAGGGCTGACACTCGAGCTGAGCAAAACCAGCAAGGAGATTCTTGATGAGTTCGGCGCCGTAGTCGGTTATGAGGAGACGGTCATCTCCACCTCGAGGGATCTGGACAAAATCGTCGAAACCATGAGAAACTTCGTAAACGACTACAATGCTATGCTGGACAAGCTCAACGGCTACCTCGATGAGGAGTCCACATACCGCGAGTATCTCCCCCTCACCGAAACGCAGAAAAAGGAGATGACCGAAAGAGAAATAGAGCTTTGGGAGAAAAAGGCGAAACAGGGCCTTGTGAGAAACGACCCCTATATATCCGGCTTCCTGTCCCAGCTCCGTACCATTCTCTACACCAAGCCCGAGGGCGGCAATGTCGGCCTTTACAATATCGGCATTGAGACGATGTCGTGGCAGAACAAGGGAAAGCTGGAATTTAACGAAACAACCTTCAGAAATGCTCTTGCCACAAATGCCGCGGACATCAAAAAGCTCTTTACGGACAGCAAGGAAGGCCTTGCGGTTCAGATAACAAAGGCGGTAAACGAAACGGCCAGATTAAGCGTGGCATCACCCGGAACGCTCGTCGCCCTCGCCGGCGCACAGGGCTGGAAGGGTAACGAGAAAAACAACACGCTGTTTTACCAGCTACAGTCGGTTGAAAGCAGACTGAAAGAGCTCAACAACAGGTATGAAAAGGAGCGGGCACGCTACTGGCGGCAGTTTAACGATATGGAAAAAATAATATCCTATTATTCAATGCAAAGCAGCATGATTTCTCAGACATTTATGGGCTATTAATAAGGGTTGACACATTGAACGAGGTGAAATATAATGGTAAATAATCTCTATAAGACTTACAAGCAGCAGTCTGTAATGACAATGACATCTGGCGATTTGCTGATTGCTCTTTACGACGGATTGCTCAAAGAACTTAGCCAGGCGCAGAACTCGTTTAAGCAGAATAATTACGCTGATATTAACAGAGACCTCAAAAAGGTTCAGCTCATGCTGGGTCACCTCAAAAGCACCCTCAATTTCGATTACGAGATTTCCAATAACCTCGCCGCCCTGTACGACTATTTTATAGACGTCGTAAAAAAGGCCAATTTAAAAAAGGACCCGACGGGGCTCGACGAGGTAACGCAGATGATTGCGGAGCTGCGCGACGCTTTTTATCAGGCCAACAGGAAGACGAGGGCGATTGCGTCAAACAGTTGAGCTGACACCCAGCGGGAATAAGGAGGCTTCATATGTTCTACAATTCCAATAACTTCAAGATCCTTGAAGCGGGCCTTAGGTTAAACAAACTTCAGCAGGACCTCCACCTTCAGAATATTGCGAATATCGAGACCCCAGGCTACAAGGCGAAGTCACTTGTGTTCAAAGAGCTGCTGAAAGAAGCGTCCAATCCCAAAAAGATAAAAGCCATCCGCGCCGCCGTAGTGGAAAACGAAGATTCCTCCACCCAGCCCGACGGGAACAATGTCGACTACGAGGCTGAGAGCATAGGGCTTTACAAAACCTATGTCCAGCACAGCATGCTGCTCGACAAGATAAGCGGCGAGTTTGACAAGTACAGCTACGTACTCAACAGCAATATAAAATAAATGGGGGTGGGTTAAATGGCCTTTTTAGGTTCGCTTGACATCGTTGGCTCCGCGCTTACGGCGGAAAGATTCAGGATGAACATAATTTTGCAGAACATCGCAAACGAAAAAACCACCGTAACGGAAAACGACGAGCCGTACAGGCGCAAGCAGGTCGTTTTCCAGGAGCGCCCTCTCTCCTTCAGGGATGAGCTGAAGAAGGCTAAGGGCGGCGTTCAAATAGCGGCCGTCGTCGAGAGCGACCGCGACTTTAAGCTTGTCTATGACCCCTCTCACCCGCAGGCGGACGAAAACGGATACGTGCGCTATTCAAACGTCGATACCACCGAGGAAAGAATCGATTTGATTGCGGCAAGCAACGCCTACGACGCAAATCTCAGCGCCCTGTCGGTCTTAAAGGCGACCATTGCAAAGACCTTGCAAATGGGTAGCAAGTAATAGTCAATTAAGTTTATATCCCGGTCTGAGGTTCCATGGCGGCTATATGTCAGGGGCTTTAGGCCTTTTTATTTTGGCAGGAAATCTGCTTTGTCCATCAGGACACAGCCTCGGTGAAAGTAAAAGCGGGAAGCGCTTAAGCTTCCCGCTTTGATATTGTGGCTTGCTTATTCTTAGTATTTGTTGCTGCTGGGTGATACGAAATTGCTCGGCGCATTTATTATTGTGCCTGCCGGCCTTTGCGGGGTTCCCACTGAGGCCTGAGCGACGCTTTCGGTGTCCCGATTTCTGAGCTTGAACTTAATTATCATATCTTTAAGCATGTTGGCCTGTCCGGAGAGCTCCTCGCTCGCGGCGGCGCTCTCCTCGGCAGTCGCGGCGTTTGTCTGGACGACTGCAGAAATCTGCTCTACACCCTGATTTATCTGCTCAATCGCAGTCGACTGCTCAATAGAGGCCTGTGATATGTTTTCTATGACATCTATGGTCTCGCCGGTTATCGTAACGCTCAAATTGAGAGATTGAGCGGTTTCATCGGCTATGCTTGAGCCGTTGTTCACAGCCTCGATAGTCTCCGAAATTAGCGTTGCGATGTTCTTTGCAGCCTCCGCAGATTTGCCGGCCAAGTTCCTTACCTCATCGGCGACAACGGCAAAGCCCTTTCCTGCCGCGCCGGCGCGCGCCGCTTCGACAGCCGCGTTAAGCGCGAGTATATTCGTCTGGAAGGCGAGGTCGTCAATTATCTTGATAATCTTGGAGATTTCCGCGGATTTGTTCTTTATCTCCTCCATCGCCGAGACCATGTTCTTCATATGCTCGTTACTGGTACGCAGTTCCTTGCCCATATACTGCGCTTTTCTGCGCGCTTCCTTGGCGTTTTCCGCGGTGTTTTGGATTCTTGAGGCAACCTCGTTGATTGAGGCCGAAAGCTGCTGAATTGAGCTGGCCTGCTCCGTCGCGCCCTGTGAAAGCGCCTGGGCCCCGTTTGCAACCTGCTCGGAACTGCCCTCAACCTGTTCGGCCGCATCGCGTATCTGCCACAGCAGACCGCTCAGGCCGTTGAGCACCTTGGCCATATGCTCTCTTACTTTTATAAATTCGCCTTTGAATTCTATCTTCGGCTTGATAGTAAGGTCACCTTGCTCTATGCATGAAAGCGCCCAAACTATATCATCTATGTATGCTCTGTAGTCCTTAATCTGGTCTATTGTAGTATTCAAGGCCTTGGCAAGCTGACCGATTTCGTCCTTTCTTGAAACCGAGAGTGACACGTCGAGGATTCCCTCGCCCAGCTCTTTGGCCGCTTTGGTAATTTTCTTCACAGGATTCGCTATACTTGTGCTTACAAGGAAGGTGATGACGGCTCCGATTACCGCGGAAGCTATGCAGATGGTCAGAACTATGTTCCTGAGCTTTTCTACGGTTGCCATTATCTCGCTGGTCTCTACCGTCACGGCAATGCTCCACGGTTCGCCTTCTATCGGAGCAAAGCCCGCGATGTATTCAACATTGCCGTACTTGTAGCTTCCGCTTCCCGCTTCGCGCGCCGCCATCGCGCTTATAACGGTGCCGAGCTCCTTAAGCCCTGTGTCGGTCTTGGCTTTTTCTATATTGTTATCCCGAGCCAGTACCAGCTCCGCGTTCGGGTGCGCCACCGTATAGCCCTCGTTGTTGACTATAAAGGCGTATCCCGTTTCCTTGTACTTAATATCCTTAATCGCATTGCTCAGTGCAAGTCCACTTTTTACGCCGTATAATACACCCGTTATCACACCGCCCCTGCTAATCGGGGTAGCTACAATAATCACAGGCTCGTCGATACCGTCAATGTAAAGCAGGTCCGTAGAAACGGTGGTCCCCCGCTTCGCCTCGTTGAAGAAATCCATATCGCTGACATCCTGCGAACTGCCGGAACCCTTAAGTATCGTGGCCTTTCCGCTCAAGTCAGCTAAACCGTAGTAGAGATAATTGTTTTTTTCGGCCTCCTGCGTGCAGAGGATTATCTTGCTGTTGAGGCCTGCGCTGGCATCTATAAACACATTGTTGCGGGCGAGGGCTTCGATTTCGCTCTTGACAGAGCTCCTTAACGCTTTGACGTACTCTG
This sequence comes from Clostridiales bacterium, assembly GCA_012838345.1. GTDB lineage: Bacteria > Bacillota > Clostridia > Oscillospirales > Oscillospiraceae > DUPK01. Next base: position 12,866 of record DUPK01000067.1, read on the forward strand.
CCTGACCCATCGCCATTTGTATAAGACTGGCCTTGGTGTCTTCTATTTTATCTCTGCTCATCGCAGTCGTGGAAACCAAGCCGCTGCCTATAGCTACGACCAGTATTATCAGCGTGAAAACCAACATGAGCCTCAGCTTTAACGACTTCATAGTGGACTCCTCCTTATAATCATTAGTAGAATATTTTCACCAGCAAAAAGCAGGGGTTAATCCACAAGCGTAAGTAACTGCTTTTCGTCTATGAGCAGCGCTCTGTTTCCATCGGACAAATCTCCCAGCGAATGAATATACCTGCTGCGGTTTAGTTTATCAAGAGGGTACTCTTTTTCCAACCTGCCTACAGTATGGACATTGTCGGTTATCATGCCAATCTTTGAGCTGCCGTTTGAAATGGCCACGCAAATTTTGCGAAAACTCCCGCGGTAGTCTGCAATAGTCGTCTCCAGCAAAGCGACTATCTGTTCCGAATATGGCTGTACCTCTTCGCTTAAGACTTTTTGCAGGGAATCCCAGTCAAGCCCCTGGCTTTTCAGAGAGAAGCATTTCTCAGCCGATTCGTGAAGCCTTTTATGCGGCCCGTCGATTTTAGCTAGGGTGGCGCTGACCATCTGACTATCAGACTTATAGGAGTCGTACCATCTCCCGAAAGCGCAGGCATGTGGGTCTGTCGGCAGGAGAAATTCCCGCTCTTCCTCAAGGCAGCTTTTCAGCTCCCTGACCCACTCTATATGCGCCTGCTGATAACTTCGGAGCATTGCCTCGAAAGCAGAGAGCTCCTCCTCAAGCGTTTCCAACCCGAAAAGCTGGCGCATATCAACGAGGGGCAGCATAATACCGCGCAGGTTGATTACACCCACAATTTCGCGACCTGCATCCGGCAGTTCGGTTATTTCCTGCTGTAGCTGGAATATGGAGTCTACATAGTCGCAATTGACAGCATACTTCTGGTCGGACAGGGATACCGTAAGCCACAAATTGTTCTCGTTTTCGTTGTATTCTATTACATCGTTGTTTAAATCCATATTCAGCCTCTCCATATATCAATTTATCTACAGCCGCTTTCTTCTCTTTTGCAGTTCAAGACGGTGCAGCTTGAATATCGTTGAAAAAAGCGCGTCCTCGTCCTTTTCACTCAAGTCCACAAAGCTGCAGCCGTATAATATGTCCCCGCCTCTCGGTCTGCGCTCAATGCGCCGGACCGTGCAGAGCGTGGAAAACGCGGGCGAGTCGTCGCATAGCTGAATATCAAATATATGTATAAGGTCATCTATCTGAAATGACGCTTCCGTTCTAAACAAAATACCTGAAAGACTGATGTCAATTACTTTTATGGGCACAGGTTCGTGCTCCTCCTCAAAGCTTACGTCACTCTGACGGTAAGCCTTCCCGGCGGCGTTGACCTTGACCCTGAAAAAATCGCGTCTTTCCAAATCGCTTATATTTCTTATCTTGTTTATCCGCCAAAATACTTTGTTGGCAATGTATACATGTCCACCGATGACGCGAAGTCCGTGGGTGCCTCCAAACAATATAATCTTTACCGGTAAGTCATAGGGAGCGGCAGGCAAAGGCTCGAAATCAGGGGACACAATTTCAACTGCCAGCCTGCTCTCCTCAGTATTGCTGTCAACTTCAAGAACTTTGAAGATCCTGCCGGTAGTCAAAAGTTCGTTTTCCATATCCCTTACTTCACAGAGCGAACTTAAATGCTGGCTGATAAAATCCTTCACCTTGCTCACCTCTTTTTTACCCAGTGTGTAATCTATGTCTCAAAGGCCCGCCCGAAAAAGGGGGCGGGCCTTTGAAAAACTCCTATAAGTATCACGTAATCTACGTTTGAAACGTATATTACTGGAGAAGCTGCAGTATCGCCTGCGGCTGCTGATTGGCCTGTGCAAGCATTGCCTGGGCAGCCTGGGCAAGGATGTTCTGCTTGGTGTAGTTCATCATTTCCTTGGCCATGTCTGTGTCGCGGATGCGGCTGTTGGCGGCCTGCATGTTCTCGGCCGTGGCGTCGAGGTTGTTGATGGTGTGCTCGAGGCGGTTCTGGAGAGCGCCGAGGTTGCCGCGGTTCGTGGAAACCTTGTTGATGGCATTCTTTATGACCTCGATGGCGCTACCTGCCGCCGTCTGCGAGGAAACGTCAAGATCGGCGATGCCCAGTCCGTCCGCGGTCAGGTCGTCTATGGTAACGGTGACGTGGTTGAAGTCGGCATTGGTGTCGCCTACCTGGAGGGTGAGGCCTACGCCGCCCTGTACAACGGTGGGCGCAACGCTGCTGGAACCTGTGGAGGCGGCGGGGATTGTCACAACGCTGCCGGCAGCGCTGGCGCCGGTACCAATAGCTGCTGCAACTGCGGCGGCAATATCGTCAGTCGTGGCGTTCTCGTCGATTTCAATCGCCGTGGTTGTGCCGCTGGTGGTGTCGCCGGTCTTTACAAACTCATAGGTGGTGTCGCCGACCTTAAGGGTGGTGCCGATGACCTTGGAGCCGGTCGCATCCGCGTAGTCCAGCTGTACCTGGGCAGGGGTGGTCCCAACGGTACCGTCATCGCCGGCATTAACTGTGTTCAGGCTTCCGAAGGTGACAGAGCCAGTATTGCCGCTGTCGAAGGTGGGTGCTTCGGGCGCTGAGCCAGGGGCGTTTCCGCTTCCAACAGCGCCTGGTGTCTTAGCGGTGAAAGTCAGCGTATCAGTGCCGCTGTCATAGGTGACGTCGTAGTCATCATTGGTAGCCACTCCTGCGAACCAATTTCCGAAAGCATCAAGGGTGGCAAGGGCGCTGGCTAAAACCTCATTGTCGCTGGGGTCAGCATCTACCACGGTGTAATCGGTGCCGTTAACCGTGATTTTGTCGCCATCCGCAAAAGCGGTAAATGTGCTATCCAGCGTAATTGTGTACACAGCAGCAACGCCGTCACCGTCGGTACCTGCTACGGTAGTCTGAGTGGCAATAGCGCCGAGGGAGCCGTCAAGCAGCTGGATGCCGTTGAAGTTGGTGGACTTGGCGATACGGGTGATTTCGGTCTTCAGAGCGTCAACCTCGGTCTGGATGGCCTCGCGGTCAACCTCGTCCTGGATGGTGCCGTTTGCTGACTTGGTGGCCAGCTCGACCATGCGGTTGAGCATATTGTGCACTTCGGTCAGCGCGCCCTCGGCGGTCTGTACGAGGGAGATGCCGTCCTGAGCGTTAGCGGATGCCTGCTCGAGACCCTTGATCTGAGCCTTCATCTTCTCGCTGATGGACAGGCCGGATGCGTCGTCACCTGCGCGGTTGATGCGGAAGCCGGAAGAGAGCTTCTCAAGGCTCTTGGAAACCGCGCTCTGGTTAGCGGACAGGCTTCTGTAGGCGTTGAGCGCCATTGTGTTGGTTCTTACTACCATACCCATAGTTCTTTACCTCCATGTTTTTTGGGGAAATTCCTTTTTCCCATTTTTTATTTTTCCCGCACAATCGG
>DUPK01000068.1 GCA_012838345.1 Clostridiales bacterium
AGTATAATCAAGCACGTTTAATATGTGCGCGAGTGGTGGAATTGGCAGACTCGCTAGATTCAGGTTCTAGTGTGCAATACGCACGTGCGGGTTCAAGTCCCGCCTCGCGCACCAAAAAGAAAAAATCCCGCAGTCCTTGAGACTGCGGGATTTTTCTTGTATTTCAATGCTTTTGCGGTTGTTGGCAATGTAAATAAGTAGACAGCAGTCAATTTCCGTTAGCACTTTTTAAGCGGTTTTAAAGAGGTTTGCTAACAAAAATGCTAATGAAAAGCTCCTGCATAGGGGGCTGTTATTTATTTCGGGCTTTTTCCTTCTCAATAAGCTCAATCCATTTCTTCTGCCTGTGGGCATAAAAACATCTTGCCCATGCATACACAAACACCGTTTTCCAGCCTGCCCCGATTTCAACTTCGTCCGTGTATTCGGTCCTCTCACCGTCAACACTTCTGATTATTATCCGGTGGTTCCAGATTGGGACGTGTGTGTTGAACTCGTTAGTGTATATGTCATGCGTTTCATCGTTGAAACGAATGACATGAACGGTATGTATTCCACACGGGATAAAGCAGAAGAGCCTAAAACGGAAGCGGAATGTCGCGCCTTCAGTCCAGATAAGCGGCTGCTTTTCATCTATCGGTCTAAAGGCGGCATATGGCCTTGCGATATACTGCAAAGTCTCAAGTTTTTTAAGCAAAGCGAAAATCTCGTCTGTTTTCCCCGGTAATACAGACGACTTTTTCAGGGTTTTAGTCTTAAGATTCAAACCATCTCTGTAGGTGCTTAAAAACGGCGTCCCGTTTTTCCATTTGCCGTCCCGGCTTAGCAAGTGCACCTCTCTCTGGAGCTTTTTAAGCTCGGAGCCGGATAAATCGTGCTTTGTGATTTGCCTATTAATCACATTAATCCTGTGTATGGAGTAATTGTCCATCAGGAAAACATCTGAATAAACGCTAGGATACTCCTCGGCAAGTTTCAAATACATATCAAGAAACTCATCTGGATCGCCGCCTGTCAGTGACGCGGTCAGGAATATATAAAGGCAGTTCCTATCGAAGCGTTTAAAATGCTCCCTGTTTAAAAGATCGAGCTTGTCTTTTGCCTTTTCAGCAGCGATTTTAATATGCGTGTTCCCGTCAACCAGCCCCCCGGAAAGGGAAACGGAATACAGCTTGCCGTTGCGGAAACGAGGTATATCCCCCAATTTATTTATTTCTTCGGGCGGAATGTCATCCAAACTTTTGCCGTGGTATTTATTTGAGAAATATTTTGTAAAGCCTATCTGCTGGTTTTCTGCGCGGACAACCTCCAGTCCTATACCCCTAATATCGTCCTGCCAGTCCGGACTTTCGCCTTTTACTAGGTTGTTTACAAGGCTCGGATATAGTCTCAAAAGCGAGACCGGCGCAAACAGTTCGTATTCAAAAGTAGTAAACGCACTAATTTGCTCCACCCGCCTTCCGATTGGTCTTTTTACTTTTACTTTATATCATTATCTATAAACAATCAATATTATAAGCACGTATATAGCAGCTTTTAAATTTTGGGCAATAATTTACCGTAATAAGTTGCTTGATTGCGACTAAGCTTTGAGCGCCCGCCCGGGGCTAGCGCTTCACTCCGACAAAATTTATGATATAATCTAACCGTGTAGCACAGGAAACTTCCAGGTCAACGAGGGGTAAAATGGAGATATACAAGAACCCGAACTGCAAAAAGGTAAGGGGCAGCCATATTTTGGAGGTCACCTGCGCATACTGCAGTTACTTCATAGCCAAATACCAAAAGGTCGGCGAGAGCAACTTTGTTAAGATGTATAACGAGAGGATTATAGAGGGCTCCATCGATTTTTCAAGGTACCACGGGGCGCTGTTTTGCCCCAATTGCGGCAAGCAAATCGCAACACGCTATATTACCAAGATGGATAAAAAAGAAGCCTACCGCCTCGTGCCCTCGGCGTTTCACAAAAGAAAGGTTCAGCGGGGCAAATAAACTGCCGGCACGCTACCTTGCCTTCATTATCCCCACCCGCCAAAAAATACACAGCATGCCGTCCTGCAATACAGAAGGGCATACTACTTTCGATTTAGCGCATTTAAAAGAGAAGCATTAACCCGAGTCAGGCTTGAGCCCGGCTCGGGTTTTTGCTGGCTTTGGTATTATAAAACCTGATTATGTGAAAGAATAATGGCTGAATCAAAAACAACCGAACGGAGCTGCAAGCGTGACCGAAAAAGATAAAATGGCTCGCGGCCTTTTATATAACGCAAATGACCCGCTGCTGCTTGAGGAGCGGCGGCGCTGCAAAGCCCTTTGCTTTGAATAAAACCGCCTGCACCCTTCCAATACAGACGAGCGCTTAGCCCTGATGCGTAAAATCCTCGGTAACACGGCAGGGAGTTTTCTTATGACGAGGGATATTGAGTCCGGCGTCGTCGCCTGGGGCAGCCCCTGCAAAGCGATGCGGGAAATACAAGGCAATGACAAAGATAACAGTTGAAAACTGAGCGACAAGAAAAGGCATCTAAAACTGCTGTGCAGTTCAGGTGCCTTTGATGTTAATTGTGAATTATCTGTCTATGGTCTCGATGAGCCCGCGCGTCTCAATAACCGGTTCGACAAAGAGGATGCCCATACCGCTCTCGCTGAGCTTAAGCTGCTCCGTCAGCGCATCAACTACTTTGTCAACCAGGGCGTCCGGCAGCAGGATGAGCACAAGCTCCTTTTCCGGCTCAATATCCATACCGAAGAGCTTTGTGGCAATATCCGCACCCGCGCCGCGCCCATGCAGAATCGTGCCGCCCCGGACCCCCGCTTTAAGGGCAATATCCATTACCTCGCCCGACATCCCGCGGTCAACTACTACCGTAAGTTTCTTAAACATACTCTGTCCCTCCAGATTTTGAGCGGAGTTTACACTTTGCCCATGTTTTGTGTCTTGTCCCTGGAGCCCTACCGCCCTTAAAACGCGGGAAGTGTAGGCTATTCCGTGGCCGGGCTTTGAGAGCTGGAGCTCTTTGTCGAGACAATCCAGAATTTCGCTGGCGTTCTTGCTTTTGAGCAAAAATTGGATAATGTCTTTTCTTTGGTTTTTTATACCGAATAAGTTTAGAATCGAACTGCCAACGGTTCCTTTTCCGAGCAATATCATTCCGCCGCGGATACCCCTCTCCTTGATGAGACGGCTGCACCTATGGCTTTGGTTCTCGCTGAGTATTAAAGTAAGCAGCTGAAGTTCATCATATTGTTCAAAATTCAGACTATCCATTTTTACCTCCAGTATTGGAAACCTTAGCCTGTGAGGCCCTGCGCATTTGAAGCTGATAGAGTGCGCCCAGAACTTCAAGCGCGACAATCGGCATCATGGCGACAATGGCTATCATGCCAAATCCATCCGCCACCAAATCCGCCGTGGGAATTTGGGCGGCTATACCCTGAACAAAGGCCAGAGAGAAGGTCGCGGTCATGGGGCCGGAGGCGACGCCGCCGGCATCGAAGGCCATGCCGACAAAAAGCTCGGGTACAAAGAAGGACAAAATAACGGCAATTCCAAAGCCGGGCAATAAATACATCCACAGACTGAGGTTCGGCAGGAGGATGCGTAATGCCGCCATAAAGATGGAAAGTCCTACCGATACGGACATGAAGATTAATACCAGAGAACGCTTTACGTGTCCGCCGGTTACGTCCTCAACCTGATTGGTCAAAACGTGGACCGCAGGCTCGGCCAGCACGGTCGTAAGACCGAGCAAAAGCGCCACAATCAGGGCGGGGAGCTTAGATTCCATTGATGCAAGCTGTATTCCAATCTCAGTACCGACCGCCATGAAGCCGCCGTTTACGCCGAGCAGGAAGATTACAAGGCCAAGGAACGTGAGCAAAAGGCCCCTTGAAATGTCGATTATTTTTCTGACCCTCTGCTTTAAGACGAATATCTGAAACAGTATATACCCCACAACGATCGGCAGAATCGAAAGCAGCGCATCCCGGGCGGTTGGCAGTATCTTTGAGCCGTATATATCAATAAGCCTTGAACCGGCAATGGCCTGTTCGGGAAGGGTGCCGTCCAGTTTATCTATGCCAAAGATAAGCCCCGTAATCAAGACACCCAGAATTGCGCCCGTGGACGAAATGCCGACCAAACCAAAGCTGTCCGCCTCGCCGGACCTGCTGTCCGATTTAAGTGATGAGATACCGGCTGCCAGAGCAAGCATAAAGGGGACGGTGACGGCCCCCGTCGTCGCGCCCGAGGCGTCAAAAGCAATGGCGATAAAATCGAATGAAGAGAAGATGGACAGAATTAATATTAGCCCGTAGGCGGCGGTGAACACATATTTGAGCTTCACGCCTTTCAGTATGCGCAGCATTCCCAATGTCATCATTACCGCGATACCGATTGATACAACGACCACCATTAAAATACGTCCAAACTGGCCTGAGGTCACGCCGTCAACCTGGCGGGCAAGAATGTGGAGATCGGGCTCAGCGTAGGAAATGAAAAAACCGAGAACTAAGCAAATCGTAATCACTACGGAATAACTCTTCAGGTGGATTAAGGCGCCTCCTATGTCGTGTCCGATGGGCTCCAAGCCCTGGTCTATGCCAAAGAGAAAAATAGTTAAGCCGATTATAATCAGTACCGAGCCTAATAGGAAGGCGTACATTAAAGAGGAGTCTATTGGACATATGGTAAAATGCAGCACCAATACGATTGCCGTAATCGGTAGCACGGAAGTAAGAACTTCTTTAAACTTAGTTTTTAACGCATCCAAAACAACACCTCTTTACTGTTTGAAACTATTAATTACATATCAATTCCATTTTATTAGATTGTAAATAAAAAATCTAGTAATTATTTTTGATTCTCTATTAATAACTTGGGATATACGGAAAAATCCCAAATATTAGGATATAAATATACGCCCGTATAAACTGGTTATAAATGGACAATATACACACAGGTGAGCTGACAAGCCGCGCTTTTAGGCAGGCGGCCGGCAAAACGGGTTATTTTCTGTTCGCTTAGCCCTTTTTGCCGGGACTTAGCGTTTTCTCGCTTACTTGAAGAAAGGCGTTATGGGATGAAGGTACCGTCAACATTTGTCGCAAGGATACGATTTCGTCGTGTCCTTGTTTTAATATAGTGTATCCTATTGTGTCCGCTTTTTATGGAGGGAATGCGTTTTGAGATATGCAGTCGGCCATAGCATACCGCGCAAGGAATCCTGGGCTAAGGTGAGCGGGAGGGCAAAGTACACAGGTGACCTCCCCGCACACGGGACGTTCTTTGCCCGCCTTCTGACGAGCCCTTATGCCCATGCCCGCATCCTGAGAATAGACACCAGCGGGGCAGAGTCGCTTGAGGGTGTGAAGGCGGTCATTACGGGCAGCGACTGCCCCTGGCTGTTTGGAATAATGATTCGCGACAGGCCTGCTATCGCCCTGAACGAGGTCCGCTACGCGGGAGAACCCGTGGCGATGGTGGTCGCTGTGGACGAAGCGACTGCGGAGCTCGGCGTGAGAGCTATTCTGGTGGAATATGAGCCGCTGCCCTTTGTCATAAAACCCTCAGAGGCCCTGGCCGAAGGGGCCGTGCTTTTACATCCCCAGCTTGCCGCTTATCGAAAAGTCGTGGACGAGGTGTACCCCGAGGCAGGGACCAATATCGCAAGCCGCTACCGCATAAGAAAGGGCGATATAAAGTCAGCCTTTTCAAACTGCGATGTTGTGGTCAGCGCCCGCTTCTTCCTTCCACCCTCGGACCACTTTGCTATGGAGGTGCGCTGCGCCGAGGCGGCGATAACGGCGGACGGAACCGTCCTCGTCACGACATCATCCCAAAGCCCCTATTCGGTGCGCCAGCAGCTATCCGACGTATTCAACATACCCGCGGGCAAGATTCGGGTAAATGTGCCCTTTGTCGGAGGGGGATTTGGGGGCAAGTCTTCGGTTGTGCTTGAGATTCTGGCCTACATCGCGTCAAAAAAGCTGGGCGGAAAGCCGGTTCGGCTTATCATATCGAGGGAACAGGATATGGAGACAGCGCCCTGCAGAATCGGGCTCGAGGCGGACATAAAGCTCGGCGCTTTGAGGGACGGGACACTCCTCGCCGCCGAAATAACCTATCTTGTGGACTGCGGGGCATATTCCGACATAGCGCCAAACATGGCAAAGGCCATTGCTGTTGACTGCACCGGCCCCTACAACATCCCGAATGTAAGCTGCGACTCCCTCTGCGTCTACACAAACCATACATTCGCAACGGCCTACAGGAGCTTTGCCCACGAGTCGCAGGCCTTTTGCATTGAGCGCGCTGTCGACATGGTGGCCCGTAAGTGCGGTATGTGCCCGCTCGAGCTGCGCCTAAAAAACGCCATACGCAGCGGTGATTATACGCCCACGCAGGTGCTCTGCACGCCAAGTATTATCGGGGATTTGCCTCAGTGCATCGAAAAGGTCAAGCTGCTTTCAAATTGGAACGGCGGAAAGCCGATGGCCGTAGGGCCTAATAAAGTCCGCGCCATGGGCATCTCCTGCCTCTGGAAGACCGAAAACCCGCCGACGGACGCCATCTCGGGCGCGCTTGTCACCTTCAACTCCGACGGGAGCCTATATCTCAACACCGGCGTGGCCGAGATAGGCTCCGGCGGTAAGACACACCTTGCCCAAATCCTGGCCGAAACGCTGAAGATTGACGCCGGGCAGGTCCATGTGATTTCGCAGGTGGATACGGCCTTAAGCCCAGAGCACTGGAAAACCGTGGCGAGCTTTACCGAATACATGGCAGGGAACGCCGTTTACAGGGCGGCGCAGGACATATTAAATCAGCTTCGCGCAAACGGCGCGGAGGCTTTTAAATGCAGCGCCGATGAAATTGAGGTTGAAAACGGCAGGGTTTACAGGAGAGGAAATCCCTCCTCGTATATCGAGTTTAAGGACATTGTCGGCGGCTATAAGGCGCAGGACGGCTCCTCACTGGGCGAGCCTGTTTTGGGGAGAGGCGGATTCATGCTAAAGGGGCTGACTGCCCTCGATAAGAATACCGGGCGGGGCAGAACGGGACCCGCCTGGACGGTCGGGGCTCAGGTTGTTGAGATTGAGGCGGACCTGAAAGACTTTAGCTATCGCATTCTTTCGGCTTCAAGCGTAATTGACGTCGGGGCGGTAATAAACCCCGAGCTCATGCGCTCGGTGGTGGCCGGCGGCATGGCGATGGGAATGAGCATGGCAAGCCGCGAGGCTTTTTTCTACGATGAAAAGGGCCTGCTCAAAACGCCCAACCTGCGAACCTATAAGCTTATGCACATAGGGCAGGAGCCCGATTACAGGGTCGGCTTCGTCGAAACCCCCGAGGACGGCTCGCCCTATGGAGTCAGGCCCTATTCCGAGCATGGAATTATCGGAATTCCGGCCGCGCTAGCAAACGCCCTCTCCGCGGCGTTCGGGAAGGAGATTACATCTTTGCCGCTGACGCCGGAGATGCTGTGGCGGCTGTGGGTGGAGGGAATGAGATGATTCCTGCAAACTTTATCTATATACGCCCCGACTGCCTGAGCCAGGCCGCGATAGCGTTTGCGCAGATGCAAAAGGAGGGGAGGGCGCCCCTTTATTACGGCGGCGGGAGCGAGATTATCACTATGGCCCGCGCAGGGAGCATTAGCCCGGGCGCCGTAATCGACATTAAGAGCATTCCCGAGTGCAACGTGCTTGGGCTTTCGGGGGATAAGCTGATTATCGGGGCGGCCGTCACGCTCAGTACGATTAAGGAAAGCAGGCTTTTCCCGCTGCTCGGGACGGCCTGCGGCAGAATTTCCGACCACACGAACCAATGCAGAATCACTCTTGGAGGAAACTTGTGCGGGACGATTATATACAGGGAAGCAAGCCTGCCCCTGATGCTGAGCGACGCCGAGCTCCTGCTGTACGGGCCGGAAGGGGCAAAAATATGCGCCTTCAACACGATTTTTAACCGCAGGATGCAGCTAAAGCCGGGCGAGTTCGTGGTTCAGGTCCATATCCCGGCCACGGCGATTAATCTTCCTTATATCCATGTAAAGAAGGCCGCTCAGGAAAAAATGGATTACCCGCTCGTAAACGTCACCGCCCTGCGCGTTGGGGAGGAGATACGCGTCGCCTTTTCGGGGTTTGGCTCATATCCTTTCCGCGATTTTGAGGTTGAACGCGCACTAAACGACAGGGGGAATTCTCCTAAGTCCCGCCTGGACGCCGCGATGGCCATTTTATCACAGCAGGCCCATACGGATTCGGAGGGCTCGGGAGCTTACAGGGTATTCGTGCTCAGAAACATTCTGGAAGGTATGCTTGAGGAGTGGAGATAATGCTGCGCTATGAAGGGAAAACGGTCATAGAGCTTGACGTAAACGGCGAAAAGAGGACCGTTACCGTCAGGCCTTCCGACATACTGCTCGATGTGCTCCGGGACCAGCTCGGCCTCACCGGAGCAAAACCCGGCTGCAGGAACGGCGACTGCGGCGCCTGCACCGTTATAATGGACGGACTTCCCGCAAAGAGCTGCCTGGTGCTGGCCGTCGAGGCGGTCGGACGCTCGATTCTGACCGTCGAGGGACTTGACGCGGGGTCTCCCATTCAGGGGGCATTTGTCGCAAAAAGCGCCTTCCAGTGCGGCTACTGCACGTCTGGCTTTCTGATGGTCTGCCACGCCATGCTGAGCAAGTACCCCAAACCGGAGGAGCATGTTCTGGAGGAGTGGCTCCAGTCGAATATCTGCCGCTGCACAAGCTATCAGGAGATTAGAGACGCGGTAAAATCAATTATACAGCAGTAATCCGCCGCCTGTCGCCTCATGGAGGGCAGTCGGCAGATTACACTTTGGCCCCTCCCGAAACGGAGCGGTTGATTACAGAAAACCGTCATAAATTAATACTTCCCTCGTAAATATAACTGAGAGGGGGGAGATATTATGAGAAGCAATACCCGGACAAAAAGCACGGCGGCGGGAGAACTTGTGCGGACAGTCATAATCTGGGGTTCCTTATGGGGCATTTTTGAATCAACGGCGGGCTATCTGCTCCATTTGCTGCCCCTGAGCCTCGGGTGGCTCGTCTGGTATCCCGCCGCCTGCTTTTTTATGGCGACGACATATGAAAGAGCGCGAAGCTCAGGCGCAATTCTCTATGTCGCTCTGCTCAGCGCCTGCATAAAGCTTATAAATTTGCTGCTTCCGGTGAGGATTGACATGGTGATTAACCCTGCAGTGTCAATTGTTTTTGAAGCTTTTGTAATGTATTGCATGGTTAAGGTTATTGGAAGGCTCCCGGAAGAGAAAAGAAAAATGCCGTCGGTAAAGGCGCTCGCTGTTATCTCTATGAATACGGGCTGGAGAATACTCTATATACTCTACATTCTGCTTTTAGTGCCGGAATGGATGCGGGAAATATCCGTAATAAGCAGCGCGCAGCAGCTAATCAGGTTTTTGCTGATAAACAACCTGGTGACAAGCGCGGTAATCTATCCGGCTTATCTTTTCTCCGGCCGGATGATTAACTTTATAAAACCGGTTTTCAGACTGTCAGACACAGGCGGCATGGCAACGAGAAAACTGACCGTTCCGTGTTTGCTCGGGCTCAATATACTGCTCCAGCTCCTACTGTAAGCGAGAGAAGGTAGTGAAAGCAGAAAAATACTAAAAAATGTGATGCGTAGGGCGTTTATTAGAGCCCTAACGCATCGCTAAATAATGGGCGGGCGATGTTTCCATCGTCCGCCCCTATGTTTTATTGTAAATTGAGCAAAGCTTTTTCTCCGGGCTTGCTATTTAAAACTTTGGCCGCCCTTTTGAACGAAAAAACAGGCTGCCGCTTTGAACTGCACCCCAATTGTTAGACAGTATGGTATACTGAATAACGATTGGGGTGTTTTTATGCCAAAAGGAGTGCCGAACAAACGATACACGGCAGAATTTAAACAGAA
>DUPK01000010.1 GCA_012838345.1 Clostridiales bacterium
CGCTTCAGAAACAGAATACTCCACTGTGCTGCTGCTTAGCTCCAACCTCAAAGAGGGTTGGGCCGCAGCCCAACCCTCTTTAAGGTTGCTTTCTTCTGGCTCTACCCCAACTCTTGACATAGAGCCAATAAAGATAATATAATTTTTAGTTTATTCTCCGCTCCGTATCGCCGTCAAACAGGTGCAATTTTTCGGTGTTCAGGATAATTTTAACCTCTTCCTCTGACTTAACCTTGGTTGCACTTGAGGAAATAACGACGAGGCTCACAGCCCGGCTGACGAGGTTTAATGTCACATGCGTGCCTAATAGCTCCACGCTTTCGGCCGTCATTGAAATTGCAGAGCCGTCCTTATCGCCGCCCTCAAAGCCGAGCGATATGTCGGAGGGCCGTATGCCCATAAGCACTCTTTTTCCCGAGTAGCGCATGAGGTGCGGGGTGCTTGCTTTTTCGGGCAGGGCGACGGTGAAACCTTCGCCGAAGCGGAGCCAAAGCCTATTGTCCTTTGTGAAAAGCTCAGCCTCACAGATATTCATCTGGGGCTCACCAATAAATTTCGCCACAAAAAGGTTGACGGGGCTGTTGTAAAGCTCCTCGTAAGTGCCCGTCTGCTGGACTGTCCCGTTTCGCATGACAAGTATCCGGGAGCCCAGCTCCGCCGCCTCGGCCTGGTCCTTTGTCAAATATATGACGGTCTTCCCAAGCTGGGCATGAACAGCCTTTAGCTCCGACCTGATTGTGGCTCTCAGCTTTGCGTCAAAATTTGCAAGAGGCTCGTCCATAAGTATGACCTTGGGATTCTGAATAATAGCCCTTCCGAAGGCAATGCGGCAGCGCTGGCCGCCCGAAAGGGCCGCCGGCTTGCGGTCGAGAATCGGGCCAATCTCAAGCAGCTGCGCCACCTCGTCTATGCGGCTCGCAATCTCGTTTTTCGGGACTTTGCGCAGCTTAAGGCCAAACTCCAGATTTTCATAGACCGTCATGTTCGGGTACAGCGTTTGGTTGTTGAGCACCAGCGCGACGCCCCTGTTTTTCGGCGGAATGGTCTGGATCGGGGTACCGTCGATAAAGATGCCGCCTTTGGTAATATCCTCTAGTCCGGCAATCATTCTTATCAGTGTCGATTTCCCGCAGCCGGAGGGCCCCAGAATTACAAAGAATTCCTTCGGCGAAATATCCGCATTAAAGTTTGAGACGGCCACAGTCCCGTTTTCGTACTTCTTGTAAAGCCCCTTGATTACAACGCTCGACATTTTACCGCCTCCGCTCCGCAAAAAACTATCCTCAGCTAAAGTATTTACATAATATCACAATGTTTGAAATTAGTATAGTTCTAGTATTGACAAAGCTAAGTTATACGTTTTAGTTAATTTGCCGGATTTATTCCCGGTAAAAGCGCGAGCGCCCTTTCCTCCTCTTTTAGCTCCCTGTACCCGCCTAATTGAAGCGTTTCATCGAGACTCAAGCCCCCGATGGACAGGCGCTTTAAATATGTCACGGGCTTGCCTAGGCTAGCGAGCATTCGCTTTACCTGATGGTATTTGCCTTCGGATATGATTATCTCGCATTCGCTTTCCGGCCCAGAAGAGAGAATTACAAGCTCGGCGGGAAGGCATTTTGAACCGTCGCGAAGCTCAAGACCGGATCTGACCATAAGAACATCTTCGTTGTTCAGCTCGCCTGTCACCCTTGCATAGTATCTCTTAGTTATATTGCTTTTTGGGGATATGATTCTGTGGGCGAAGTCGCCGTCATTTGTAATTATAAGAAGGCCCTCGGTGTCCTTGTCAAGACGCCCGACGGCGAAGAGCCTCTGCCGCCTTGAGCGCTCGTCAAGCAACTCCAGGACAGTTTTCTCCCTGCCGTCCTCGGTGGCGCAGATAAAGCCTGCGGGCTTGTTCATCATTATATAGCGGTGCTCCCTGTAAATCAGCCTCTCGCCGTCGATTTCAATAATGCAGTTTAAGGGGTCGCATTTGACATCGGCGGACACGGCAGGTATTCCGTCTAATAGTACTCGTCCGCTTTTTATCAGGGCTTTCACTTCGCGGCGCGAGGCGAAACCCATGTCCGAGATTATTTTGTCAAGCCGCAAAATAGGCAAAAGCAAAACCCCCGTATCCTAGATTCTCCCGGCAAGAGCGCTCCCTCTCTCGTGCCTGTCGGCTCAAAAGGCAGGACATGCCATTATAATCAATTATTTGACCGCTTGGCTTATATTTTAACATAAAATTGTCCACTCCTGAATAGGCTGTACCATCATCGTCGGGAGGGATAATCATGTTTATTTTTACCGCCAAATTTAATCGCAAAAGAGCCATCGCGATAATAATCGCCCTGGCAATTATCCTGTGTGCCATAATTCTGGTTGAAGGCTATATAGACAGAGGCAAAAAAACAAAGCCCGCTGCAAAAGCCGTTACCGCGACAGGCATCAAAACAAACGCCGACAGAGTAAACTATTTAAAATCCTTTGGCTGGGAAGTCAATGAAACCCCGGTTGACGAGCAGGAGATAGTCATCCCCCGCGAGTTCACCGGCGTATATGCCGATTACCTCAAGCTGCAGGAAACGCAGGGCTTTGATTTGAAAAACTACGGCGGTGTGGAGGCAAAGCGATATACATACGAAGTCCTAAATTACCCCACCGGTGAGAAGGGAATTGTGGCAGACATAATTGTCTACCGGAACACCGTCATTGCGGGCGACGTGCAGTCCACCGCCTTAAACGGCTTTATGCACGGCTTAAACGAGAATGCCGTTGAGCCCGCGCCGGCGCCGTGAGCTGAGACAGAGGAGCAACTTCATTATTGGCCTGTACTAAAGGATAAATCCCGGCCCTGAGACCGGCAAGAATCAAGAACAGTATCGCTTGCTTTGCCGTAGGTTTCGATTTTCATACGGTTACCTTCTGATTTTAGGCTACGGCGAAGGAAGATAAAATCGGCAAGCCTGACACTAATTAGAGTGTCAGGCTTTGTCTTCACATTAATTCAAATAATGAGCGGATTACTCTACCTCGGTGGGCGGGTTGTCCGTATCGTAAACTATCGCGTCGGCAGTGTCCTCCGCAGCCTCCGCTTCAGGAGCGGTTTCCGGCTCCAGCAGCGCGCGAATGCTGAGGGAGACCTTCTTGTTCTCGGTGTCTATCTGGGTTATTTTGGCCTCGACCTCCTGGCCCTCCTTCAAGACATCGGAGACCTTGTCTATTCTGCGGTCGGCTATCTGCGAAATATGGATAAGGCCGTCGACACCGGGAACAATCTCGGCAAAGGCGCCGAAATCCATCAGCTTTACGATTTTTACCTTTACAACGCTTCCCAGCTCGTAATTATTTATAAACTTCTCCCAGGGATTCTCGCCGGGGTCCTTGCAGGTAAGGGAAATTCTCTTCTTGTCTTTATCGAAGGATAACACGGTCACCTCGAGCATGTCACCGACCTTGACAACCTCGGCCGGATTTCTCGTGCGCCTCCAGCCCAGCTCGGAAACATGGACCATGCCGTCAATTCCGCCAATATCGACAAAGGCGCCGTAGGAAGTAAGAGACTTGACAACGCCGCTGTACTTTGCGCCGACTTCTATGGTCTGCCAAATCTTCTCGGCGGCCGCCCTGCGCTCTTCAATCTGCGCAGCCCTTATGGAGCCGACCACTCTGCGGCGCGAACGGTTGACCTCAGTAATGCGCAGCTTGACCTTCTTCTTCAAAAGCTCCGTCATTGGGGCGTTCTTCGGCAGTCCCGACTGTGAAGCGGGTACGAATACGCGCACACCTTTTACCGAAACCACTACTCCGCCCTTGTTTTCTTCCGTAACTGTGCCTTCCATGGTTGTTTTGTTGGCTCTTGCCTCTTCAACCATTTCCCAGTTTTTTGCCGCGTCCAGGCGCTTTTTGGAGAGCATTACCGTGCCCTCAGCGTCGTTGACGCGCATTACATAGGCCTCTATTTCCATACCGACCTTAACGGCATCTTCCAGCTTTATATCGGGGTCGTCGGTAAACTCTGAAACGGGTATGTAAGCAGAGTGCTTCGTACCCAAATCGACCAGTATCTCGGCGGGTGAAATGCCGACGACAACACCGCTAACCTTATCTCCTGTATTTAAAGTTATTAAGCTTTGTTCCAATAGTTCCGCAAAACTGGTCTCCATATCCTCAGTTTTGCCCTCCACATCGGAGATGACTTCAATGTCCTTGATTTGTTCCGCCATCTTGTTGTAAACCTCCTTAATTATCCATGCGGGCGTTGAAGCTCCCGCTGTGATACCTACAGTCCCGGCATCTTTTAGCTTGTCCATATCAAGCTCGGATGCAGTTTCGATAAACAAAACCTGCGGACATTTCTCCGCACATATCTCGAATAGCCGCAGACTGTTGGCGCTCGATTTGCCGCCAATTACAACAATTGCGTCACAAACCTCGGAAAGCTTTGCCGCTTCGCTCTGCCGCATAGACGTTGCTCCGCATATTGTATCAAATAATTCGTAATTTGTACACTCTTTTTTTATTAAATTATTGCACCCGTCCTTATTCGCCTGGGTCTCGGTGGTCTGAAAGACGACCGTTATGGGAAGCGCCCTGTTCTCCGGCGCTTCATTCAGCCAGGCGTCCAGCCCGGCTGCATTTTTGAAGACAAGCGCGCCTTCGCACCATCCGCAGATTGCTTTAACCTCCGGATGGCTTTCGCTGCCAATTATTATTGGCTTTCTGCCTTTTTCATTGGCTTCCTTTACTATTTTGTGTATCCTTGAGACATTAGGGCAGGTCGCGTCAATAATCTCGCAGTTTTTTTCGCGCAGGGCATTCATATCTTTCTCACTAGCCCCGTGGGACCTGATTATAACAACGGCGCCTTCCGGCACATCGCCGATGGAGGGAAGCTCGCACACTCCCTTTTCCCTCAGCCTCGACACGGCCTGCTCATTGTGGATAAGGGGGCCGAGAGTATAGCACCGTCCCTCCGCCGCAGCTTTTTCAGCTATCTCCACTGCCCTTTTAACGCCGTAGCAAAAGCCGGCGGTTTTTGCCTTTATTACCTTCATGGTTTCAGCGCCTCAATCTTTTCCATAAGTTCGCTCGCATAAACGGTATATACTTCCGAGCCGCCTCCCTTGAGCCTTTCAATCAGGTACGGCTCGCCTATAACCACGTCGAGTGTGCTGAAGAACTTCTTGTTTCGGGGTATATAGACGGGAACTATGGGCACCCCCGTTTTTGAGGCAAGCAATATCGCCCCCGTCTTTGCGGCGGCCGCATCGCTCTCGGCCACCCGTGTGCCTTCCGGGAAAATTGCGACCTTCACCCCGCTTTTCAGCGTTTTGAGCGCGGTCTTTATAGCGCCTACATCGGATTTTCCCCTGTTTACTCCTATCACCCCGGCAAGCTTCAAGAGATAGCCGAAGACGGGAATGCGCATAAGCTCAATCTTTGCCAAAAAGCGCATAAAGTGTTTAAGCCCGAACGCAAAAGCTAGTATCAGCGGGTCGCTGTACGCAGAGTGGTTTGCGCAAATGAGCGCGGCTCCCTCGGGGATGTACTCCCGACCTTTTACGCTGATTTTATAAAAGATGCGGAAAAAAGGATAAAGCAATATATACCCAAATCTGTAGAAGCCCTTCATATTCCCAGTCTCTCCGATATTATCTGAGCTATCCTATCGGCACTCTCCTCAAAGCCGAGCTCGGTGGTGTCAAGCAAAATGGAATCCGCCGCCGGTTTGAGCGGGGCGATTTCCCTGCTGCTGTCGTTTTTGTCGCGGTACTGCATGTCGCGCAATACCTCTTCATATGTGCACGCTATGCCCTTTTCCGTAAGCTCCTTATGCCTGCGTCTGGCTCTCTCCTCCTGCGAGGCGGTGAGGAAAATTTTCACGCTCGCTTTCGGAAGGACCACTGTTCCTATGTCGCGCCCGTCCATCACAACGTCGTAGCGCTCGGCAAGGCTCCTTTGCATGTCAAGAAGAAAAGCCCTTACGGCGGGCATTGCCGATACGTCCGAAGCGTAAATTGATATTTCGGGCTCGCGTATTTTGCCGGAAACGTCTTCGCCGTTTAGCAGAATATGCTGGTTTCCGTCGCTGTCGTACTCTATGTCTATTTTTATTTCCGGAAGAAGTTTTTCCACCGCCGGGGCGTCCTTTGAGTGGACTCCTTTCTGGCGTACGTACAGGCCCACCGCGCGGTAAATCGCGCCGGTGTCAACATAGACAAAGCCGAACCTTTTTGACACACTCTTTGCAAGTGTGCTCTTGCCCGCCCCCGACGGGCCGTCAATCGCTACGCTTCGCTTCATGAATCCTTCTCCTCCGGTTTAGCCGCGTGTCTGCCCGCGAGCGCCGCGGTAGACCAGGCAATCTGTAAATTAAACCCGCCCGTGTATGCGTCGACGTCTATCACTTCGCCCGCAAAATACAGGCCTCTAATATGCTTTGATTCCATAGTTGAGGGATTAATCTCCCGGGTACTTACTCCGCCTGAGGTTATAATCGCCTCGTCTATCGGACGCGGGCCGGTTATGTTAAGGGAAAAACCCTTTAAAAGCTTCACAAGCCCCTGGCGCTGCTGCCTTGTTATGGAATGCACCTTTACTTCCCCGGGAATCCCGGAGCGCTCTACGATTACAGGTATAATCAGGCGGGCTAATAGCTCATCCAGGGAATTTTTAAAGTCGCGGTTTGAATACTTTTCAAAATCGCGCAATAATCGCGCGTCGAGCCTCTTTTCGTCAAGACCGGGTTTCAAGTCGATTTTTACTGTATAGCCGCCGGCTTTGAAGTCACGCATATGCGCACTTGCTGACAGAACCAGAGGTCCGGATATGCCAAAGTGCGTAAACTGCATTTCGCCAAGCTCCTCGTATATGAGCTTTCCCTCTCTATTATACGCTGAAAGCGTGACATTCTTCAGCGATAGCCCCTGCATCCTCGGGCAGAAATCGTCGTCCGTCTCTAGGGCGACAAGCGATGGCTTCGGCTCGATAATCGTGTGCCCGAGCCTTGCCGCGAGGCGGTAACCGTCACCGTTTGAGCCGGTCCTGGGATAGCTCATTCCGCCCGTGCATACGATTGCAGAATTGCAGGGAAGAAGCTCCCCCCCGTCCGTTATTACGCCTGTTACCCGCCCGTCCTCCGTAGTTATTTCGAGGGCGCGTCCCTTTTTTACGGCCACTTTGAGCTCCCGCATACGGCGGCTCAGGGCTTCGGCTATGTCGGCGGCACGGTCGGACGCGGGAAATACCCTGCCGCCCCGCTCGGTCTTAAGCGGAACGCCAAGTTTTTCAAAAAACTTTATAGTGTCGGAGGGCGTAAAGCCGCGGAAGGCGGCGAACAGGAATTTGCCGTTCCCCGGTATGTTCTCCATGAGTTTTTCGGGCGTGCAATCGTTTGTTACGTTGCAGCGCCCCTTGCCCGTTATCCTGAGCTTTACGCCCAGCCTGTCGTTTTTCTCAAGCACGGTGACGCTGCCTCCGCTCTCCGCCGCGGTAATCGCCGCCAACATCCCGGAGGCTCCGCCCCCTATAACGATAATGCTATTTGTCACCTTTTTCGTATACCCCGTATTCGGCCCATAAATTTTCAAGCTCGCTGAAGGTCCCGGAAAGCCTGTCTCCCGTTTCGGCGCCGAGCGCTACAATCAGCGCGTTAATCAGCGAAAGCGGCGCAACCAGGGAGTCCACGAAGGATACCATATCGCTCTTTGCAAGGAGCTTTATTTCCGAAACCTTTGCTATCGGCGAATCCTCATTGTCGGTTATGCCTATTACGGTCGCATTTCTGTCCCTTGCAAATCTAAGCGCCCTTACGGTGCGGCTTGAATATCTCGGAAAGCTGATGCCTATCACCACGTCCTCGTTCGTGAGGCGGAGCATCTGCTCGAATATCTCGCTTATCGAGGTGTCGTCCACAACCCTGACATCGTCAAACAGCAGATTGAGGTAAAAGCCCATGAACACGGAAAGAGCCTTGGATGAGCGCGTTCCGAGTATGTAAATCCTGCGCGCTCCGGCTATTGCCTTGACCGCGGCGTGAAAGGCCTCCCTGCTCGTCTCCTCGAGGGTGTCCCGCAGCTTTTCCATATCCCAGTGCAAAACCGCGTCGAGCACGTCCTTAGAGCCCATTACGTCCTTAGTCACCTTTATCCGCTGAACGGAGGTTGAACGCGTTCTTATCATCTCCTGCAGTGCCTTGCGCATGCCTGGATAGCCGTCATAGCCCAGTTCCGAGGCAAAGCGCACCACGGTTGACTCGCTGACCCCGACGGTCTTGCCCAGTTTGGCTGCGGTCATAAACGCCGCCTTATCGAAGTTGCCTGTGAGGTACTCGGCGATGCGTCTCTGGCTCTTTGAAAAGCCTGAGTAGTTTTTTTCTATAGCGGATATTACGTCCTTTTCCATATGCACCTCCTGATAGCTTCGCACATAATTGCTCACGGTTTAGTCCCCCAACAGAAGAACTATGCTTAGCGAAGTCTGCCAATTAAGACGGGCAGTACGTCATAAGTTAAGCCAAGGACCAGGTTTTTTATCCCGCTTCTTTAGATATGATACAGATAAGACAGACTAAAATCAATAGACTTTTGCAATTTCTCTTTCAGAAACATGCAAAATTGCGCAGGTCAAACGGAGCGCAGGTACTTTATTTCCTCGTCGGTGAGGTAGCGCCATTTGCCGTACTTGAGCTCCCCAAGCATCAGGTTTCCGACCGAAATGCGTATTAAGCGCCTAACCTCGAGGCCGACCTTTTCACACATCTTGCGTACCTGCCTGTTTCGCCCCTCGCGTATGGTGATATAAATGCTTGCCCTACCGCCCTCTACTTCTTCAATTCTAACCGAGGCGGCCTTCACGCTATACCCGTCAATCGTCATCTCTTCCCCGAGTGCCGCGACAGATGCATCGATGTCACGTCCCCTCACCTTGACAAGGTAGGTTTTCGGCACTTCAAAGGAAGGGTGCATGAGGGAGTTTGCAACATCCCCGTCGTTTGTCATTATGAGCAGGCCCTCGGAATTGTAGTCGAGCCGTCCTACGGGGTAAACCCGCTGCGGGCAGTCTCTCACAAGGTCGGCAACGGTCTTCCTGCCGAGCTCGTCGTTCATTGTGGTCACATATCCGCGCGGTTTGTGGAGCATTATGTATACCCTCTGTGCCGGGGCAGTAAGCATAACGCCCTCAACCTCAATCTTATCTCTTAAAGGGTCGGCCCTGTCGCCAAGCTTTGCAACGCTTCCGTTTACCCTGACCTTGCCCTCCAAAATCAGCTTTTCCGCCGCCCGTCTGGAGGCCACCCCATGGGCGGATATAATTTTTTGAAGTCTCTCCTGCATTTTTTCACCTTTCTCCAAAGAGAGTACACATATCTCCCGTGTCAGGGAAGCGCTGATTAATATGTGGTATTTATAGCAATCAGCGCTTCCCTAACGCATAATACAGGGTATATAGTAGCGAAGATTAATACTTGATTACCTGTAGGTTTCCTAGAATCCACCAGCGTTTTATTCTACCCCAAAAATCGAGCTTAATCTTTTCATCCTGCTCGACAGACTCGGAATAAACCAGAGGTATGGTTTTCACAACCTCGCCGTTTACGCTTACCTCAATTGACCCGGCGATTTCGCCTTCCCTTACGGGCGCGTAGACGAATTTTGGCAGGAGCGCCTTCGTTTCAAGCCCGTCTCCGTTTTTTAGGAGCAGGCTGAAATCTTCGCTGCAGCGGACACCCACCGACTCGGCAACTCCCGAGATGACGGGGAGCCTGCAATACTCCCTGCCCTTTTCCGAAATGCTGTGCATATTGTACTGCGAAAAGGCCCAGTCGTAGAGCTTCATATGGTCGTCCCAGTCATCTGGTGCGCAGAGGGTCACGCATATGAGAGTAAAGCCCTCCCTTTCCGCACTGGAGACAAGGGTTCTCCCCGCCGCCTTAGTATAGCCGGTCTTTACGCCCATCGCGCCCTCGTAGCTCCAAAGGAGCTTATTGTGGTTTACAAGGCTGCGCCCGGCCACCACCTTGTTCTTCGTTGCGACAATCTCGCGGAAAAGCTCGTGTCCCATGGCGGCCGAGGCAATTTTCGCCAGGTCCGCAGCCGTGGAATAGTGCCCCTCTTCGTCAAGCCCGTGCGGGTTTCTAAAGCTCGTGTTCTCAAGCCCAAGCTCCGCCGCTTTATTGTTCATCAGCTCCGCAAACGCTTCGATACTGCCCGCTGTGTGAAGCGCTAAAGCGTGCGCCGCGTCATTTCCCGAGCATATGAGCATACCGTACAAAAGCTCCTCAACAGTAAGCTCCTCACCCGGTTTGAGATACATTGAGGAGCCCTCGACGGCGGTGGATTTTGCGGTGACCTTCACCACTTCGTCGGGGGCACAGTTTTCCAGTACCACAAGCGCCGTCATTATTTTTGTTGTGCTTGCTATGAGCATCCTTGCATCGGCATTGCTTTCGTAGAGCACTCTCCCGTCCGGCAGGCAGAGTATGGCCGCTTTTGCCGAGATGCCCGGCGCCGCCGCAGCCCTTCCGCACAACAGCAGGGATATAACAATCATCAATGCAATTTTCTTCAAAAATAAGCACCGCCCTTAAAATGATGGGTGGTGCTTATTATCTCTAGAGCAGTTGCATTTTATTAATCGGCAAAGGCTCAGGCTTCGCTATAAAAATTACCACGCACTCTGGCGGAGGATTAATTTTCCTTGTCTTTGCCAATCATCTCCTGCACCTTTTCCAGAACCTCCGGCACCAGCTCTATGACTCTGTCAAGAGTCGTATTTGCGGGCGGGGCTATGCTCACCAGCTTGACGTTTGAGTCCTTAATGACCAGAAAGGCTACCGGAGTTATGTTGACGCCTGCTCCGCTGCCGCCGGTAAAGGGGTTGGGAGTGCCCGAATTCTGGTTTTTTGACACATAGTCGCCGCCGCCGCTTCCAAAGCCAAAGCTTAGCTTTGAAACGGGAATCAGCGTTATCCCGTCGGGGGTGGTTATCGGCTGCCCTACCACGGTGTTGACATCGATCATATTACGGATGTTGCGCAGGGTTACTTCCATGAGGTCTCCGATAGGATGCTTGTCCATACTTTTCTTCCTTTCCGCCTTCTTTTTTTCTTTTTAAACTGATGTAATCCCGAATTGCGGGCAGGCCGACGTAGATTACCTGCCACACCGCCATGGTAAGTTTGGCTCTGAAAAAGATGCTCGGTTCCTTAAGCTCAAAACTAAAGTCCGATTTTATGTCGCGTTTTTTTATATTAAAATTCTGCTCCAAAACCGGGATAATCATACCCACGGCAGCCGAAACTCCGCCGTATGAGAGGGCGACTTTCACCGGGTCCTCCCCGGCCGCTATAACGTGCAGGATAAGCTCGTCCATTCGGAACTTACGCCTGAGCCTAAGTATTATTTTTTTTATGAATGCCCATATCTCCTGAAAACCGGACATCGCTCCGCCCTTTTTCTCGGGCGCGGGCTTTTCCGGAGCTTTAGGCGGCTTTTTTTCTCTTTTAGGCTCCTTCTTTTCGTCGTCACTCGGGTGTAAGCGTTTGGAGAAAGGCCCGACAATGAGCTCGAGCAGGAAGCCCTCATCACTATACTCCAAAACCACTCCGACTCGCAATATGAGAAGTATAAAAATCAGCGCGAGAAGGGCTAAAACAACATACAGAGCTGTCATGGGCCCTCACCTCCCCGGTCTTACGACGCCGGCCCGCTGCACTGAGTTTCCTCCTGCTCGATAAGAGCGGAAATGGCGTTTTGAAGCTCAAGCTGCCCCTCGCTTATCCCGCTATCCGGCAGCTTGGGCAAATCGTTTATTGATTTAAGCCCAAAACATCTGAGAAAATCGGGCGTTGTGCGGTACACCGTGGGCCTTCCCGGGACCTTCAGCTTGCCGCAGGGCTCGATAAGTCCCTTCTCCTCAAGGCTGGAAACGGTATAGGAGCTGTCAACTCCCCTCATTTTCTCCACGAAAGCCCTTGTCACCGGCTGGAAATAGGCCACTATGGCAAGCACCTCGAGCGCCGTCTGGGATAGCTGCGGGGGCTTTCTGGTCTCCAGAACCCTCCTGATAAGCTCCGCAAGCTCGGGCGCCGAGCAGAGCTGAATCGAGTTTTCAAGCCTTATAAGGCGTATTCCCCTGCGCTCTAAGACATATGTATCGGCAAGGCGGTCGGCCGCGTCGGAGACAAGCTTGCCGTCCAGCCCCAGCACGTCCGCTATCCTGTTTATCGGCACCGGCTCCCCCGAGGCGAACAAAATCCCCTCAATGGCCGCTTCAAGTTCCCTTAAATCCATAAAACCTCCGTCTGCTCCGAAAAAAGAAATTATGTCGGGCTTTACATTAGTTTCCCGTGCTACTTACGAACAGATTGTCGTCAGTTCCAACGAAAATTATACTACCGGTTTTGCAAAGTTCAAGTAGCGCCACAAAGGTTGCTATAACTTCCGTCCGGCTGTGGCTTTCATGCAGCAGAGTCTGGATGCTGACCGCCCCGCGGCTTCTTAGAGTTGAAAGTATTTCCTCGGTCTTTTGTGACACCGGGTAGATTATCTTCTGCGGCAGGGAGAGCAGCTCAGGAATCTTCTCAGGCTCCGGCTCCCCTCTCCCGAGTACGTACAATATTGCTTTTTCAAGGTCCTCTTTGGGGTGGACGTATGAGTATCTATTATCCGTCTCAAGCGGCTCCGGGGGTTTTATATAGTACCCTATGCCGCGCTCACGGCAGGCCGCCAGGAGTTCGGCCGCAAGCTTAATTCCGACATAGCAGTCGCGACGCTTCAGTTCCTCAAGCGAGGATATGAGCGTCTCAAGCTCCGAAACCGGCTCCTCGTCGGATGAAAGCAGCGTTTTCGTCTTAATATATGTAAGATGAGAGGCCATCGCTATAAAATCGCTGGCAATCTCGAGGTCCATTCTTTTCATCTCGTCCAGATACTCCAAATACTGCTCAAGTATTACGGATATTTGAACGTCGCGTATTTCTATCTTATTTTTGCTCAGAAGCTGAAGAATTAGGGCAAGCGGGCCTTCAAAATCCTCCATTTCGTCCTTTGACTTGACTATGCCTTCGAGCCTAAAGGTAGGACCATCCATATCCCCGCCTCCTGTCAGACAAGCTTGAACGCGAAAATTGCAATCGGAAAAAGGCTGCCGTAAACGGCTGAGGTAATTCTGTAGAGAGGGCCGCTGAGCACGCCCGAGAACAGGATAAGCATAAGAAAAATTACCCCGAAACGCTCGTACATCATTATTCTGAGATACATCCTGTTCGGCAGCAGAGAAAACAGGACCTTCGAGCCGTCAAGCGGCGGTATAGGTATGAGGTTAAATACACCGAGCGAGACACTAAGCTGGGCTGTGATTTGTAAAAGGTCTAATAATGTCCCGCCGAGAGAACTGGTATAAAGGGTCTTCCATAAAAGCCCGTAAAGGAACAGGCAAAAGGCAGCGAGGAGCATATTTGAAAGGGGCCCTGCAAAGGCGGTAATCGCCATGTCCCGCTTTGGTTTTTTGAAATTGTACATGTTCACGGAAACCGGCTTTGCCCAGCCGAATCGAAATACGGCAAGCATCAGAAGCCCTATAGGATCAATGTGCCGGAGGGGGTTTAAGCTCAGGCGCCCCTGCATCTCGGAGGTCCTGTCGCCAAGCTTATACGCCACAAAGCTGTGGCTAATCTCGTGCACGATAATGCAGACAAGCGCGGGAACTATCGAAAAAACAAGTTTTATTAAATACGACCAGTCAAGGTTCCTAATTACTTCTCTTATACCCATAATCAAATCCCGGCGTCACTTCACGACGCGCCTTCTTATCTCCGCTATTAACTCCTCGCGCCCCGTTCCCTTCTCCGCTGAAAACAGGATTACGGGCACATCCTGCTCAAACTTCAGAGTTAGCCTAATCATTTCAAGATTCGGCTCAATCTCGCTCTTTTTGAGCTTGTCGGCCTTGTTAGCGACCACTATAAGCGGACAGCCCGTGGCTTTAAACCAGTTTGACATCGTAATGTCGTCGGCTGTAGGCTTGTGTCTGCTGTCGACAATCATGACGCCGAGGCTGATAAGCCCCTTTTTAAAGTAGCTCTCCATGAGATTTGCCCAGCGCCTTTTCTCGCTCTCCGATACCTTTGCGTAGCCGTAGCCCGGAAGGTCTGTAAAATACGCGGTCTTGTCAATGAGAAAATAGTTGATGTGCGCGGTCATGCCCGGCTTGGAGCCGACCCTCGCGAGGCTCTTCCTTCCGAGCAGTCTGTTTATAACGGAAGACTTTCCTACGTTTGACCTGCCAGCGAAGACAATCTGGGGCAGCCCGTCGTCTATGAAATCCCGCTCTGTGGCGGCGGATTTGACAAATTCTGCGTTATTAAAGTTCATGTTATCTCCTTACAGAAAACGGAATCCGGCCTTTTCCTTAAGAAGCACCACGGCATGCACGGCTATGCCGAGACAGGCGCCCGTAAAGCCCAGCCCCTCTTCGGTCGTTGCCTTTACGTTAACATTGCGCACGTCTGTCTTAAGGACAGCCGCTATATTTTGCTGCATTTCCGGCAGGAAATTGAACAGCTTGGGCTGCTGGGCCACTATAGTGATGTCCACATTGCCTATCCTGTAATTTGCGGCCTTTATAAGCTCCATAACCCTTTCGAGCAGCTCCATGCTGTCTGAGTCCTTATACTGCGGGTCCCCGGGCGGAAAATACATGCCAATATCCCCGAGAGCCGCGGCGCCGAGTAGCGCGTCCATGAGAGCGTGAGCCACCACGTCTGCGTCAGAATGCCCGTCAAGCCCTTCGGGATATGGAATCTCAATTCCGCCAAGTACCAGCCTTCTTCCTATTTTGAAGCGGTGCACGTCGTAACCATGTCCGACTCTCATGTCTCATATACGCTCCTCTCCCGGAGTATAGCATCTGTCACAATTAAATCAGAGGGCGTTGTTATTTTAATATTCTCGTAATCTCCATGCGTTATTTTAACCGTAAGCCCGAGCTTTTCGACTGCCATGCAGTCGTCGGTAACCTCAGCCTTGGTGCGCAGCACATCAGTCAGCGCGGCCTTTATAATATCGGTCTTAAAAACCTGTGGCGTCTGTATTGCGTACAGTGTTGCCCTGTCGGGAGTATTTGCAACCTCGCCGGATTTTACGACCTTTACTGTGTCTTTGACCGGCACACCGGGTGCCGCCGCGTTAAACTGTGCCGCCGCCTTTATTGTTTCGGAAATGACCTTTTGGGTAACAAGGGGACGTGCGGCGTCGTGTATGGCCGCAAGCTGCGATTTCGGAGATGCCTCCATAAGCCCTATGTATACGGAATCCTGCCTTTTTTCGCCGCCGCGGACAACCTTTGAGACCTTAGAAAAGCCGTAGTCGCTTATAAGTACGCCGATATTTCCTATCTCCTCGGGCCTTGCCACCACTATTATCTCGTCTACTTCGGGGCACAGCTCAAAGGCCCTGAGCGTGTGGACAAGCACAGGCTCGCCGTCTATCTCCGCAAAGAGCTTATTGCGACCTCTCATTCTTTCCCCTCTGCCGGCGGCAAGTATTATGGCGCTGCAGAATAAGCGCTCGCCCTTCCTCCGCCCCGATACTTTAAAGAGCTTTGACAATAAGCCTGACATGATGTGCCCCCGTTCCGAATATGCTTTATAAAAAGGAGCTGTTTCTACAGCCCCAATTATAACCGTCTTATACAGCTTATTATCCTCAGGTGCATTTAATGCAGTTGATTTAAACGACTAGTGGGACAACGCCTCGTTTATTCTCGCCTCTATCTCATCGTAAGTGGAGTTCTTGGAAAGGACAATCTCGGATATGAGTATCTGCTTTGCGCTTCTGAGCATTTTCCTCTCACCCGTCGAAAGGCCGCGCTCCACCTCTCTGAACATAAGCCCCTTGATGACTCTTGCAACCTCGATAAGGTCCCCGCTTTTTAAGCGCATCATATTCTCGCGGTAACGCCTGTTCCAGTTCTGGTCCATCTCGACCTCGATGTCGCTCATGGAGGCTATAACCTTGTCCGCCTGCTCCTCGGTCAATATCGGGCGCACACCTATCTCCTCCGAGTTTTCCACCGGAATCAGGACAACCATACCGCCAACAGGCATTCTGAGGACATAGTATTCCCTTGTTACCCCGTTAATTGTTTTCTCCTCAATGTCTTCTATGACACCTGCCCCGTGCAAAGGATGGGCAATCATGTCGCCAATATGAAACATGGGAATCCTCCTTTCCTCAGAATTTTGCAACGATACCTTATTATTATAAGTTAATTATACACACTTTTTCAATTTTTCGCAAGTAAGGCTTCAAAATCTTTTGATTTCCTCGCTTTCCATGGGTATTTGACCAAAGCAAAACGCGGGAAAGGTGTATAGCCTTTCCCGCGTTAAGATTACATATCGTTTCAAGAATTAATCGAAAATCTCGATAACAACACCGGAGCCGACTGTTCTGCCGCCCTCGCGGATAGCAAAGCGCAGTCCCTTCTCAATGGCTATCGGGGTGATGAGCTCAACGTTCATGTCAACGTTGTCGCCGGGCATGCACATCTCGACGCCCTCGGGCAGGTTGATAATTCCGGTAACGTCTGTTGTACGGAAGTAGAACTGCGGACGATAGTTGTTAAAGAACGGGGTGTGGCGTCCTCCCTCTTCCTTGGTCAGAACGTAAACCTGGCCCTTGAACTTTGTCAGAGGGTTGATGCTGCCGGGCTTGGCAAGAACCTGGCCTCTCTGGACCTCGTTCTTGGCGATACCGCGGAGAAGCGTACCGACGTTGTCGCCGGCCTCAGCATAATCAAGAACCTTGTGGAACATCTCTGTGCCGGTAACGACAGTCTTCTTTGTGGGCTTGATGCCAACGATTTCAACTTCGTCGCCGACCTTGACTCTACCACGCTCGACACGGCCGGTGGTAACAGTTCCGCGTCCGGTAATCGTGAAGACGTCCTCAATGGGCATGAGGAAGGGCAGGTCAGCCTTACGGTCGGGTGTCGGAATGTAACTGTCAACGGCGTCCATAAGCTCCTTAATGCATGCATACTCGGGAGCGTTAGTATCGGTAGATGAGGATGAGAGAGCGTTAAGCGCAGAACCCTTTATGATGGGAATATCGTCGCCGGGGAACTTCTCCTTGGAGAGAAGCTCACGGACTTCCATCTCGACAAGCTCTATGAGCTCGGGGTCGTCAACCTGGTCTATCTTGTTGAGGAAAACAACGATAGCAGGCACACCGACCTGGCGGGCAAGGATTATGTGCTCGCGGGTCTGAGCCATGGGGCCGTCGGTGGCGGCGATAACGAGTATGGCGCCGTCCATCTGAGCAGCACCGGTAATCATGTTCTTAATATAGTCGGCGTGGCCCGGGCAGTCAACGTGGGCATAGTGGCGCTTCTCAGTCTGATACTCAACGTGCGAGGTGTTGATTGTGATACCTCTTTCCCTCTCCTCAGGGGCCTTGTCAATCTGATCATACGACTCGAATTCGGCCTGACCCATAAGGTTGAGGTACTTTGTAATAGCGGCTGTAAGGGTGGTCTTGCCGTGGTCAACGTGACCAATGGTTCCGATATTTACGTGGGGCTTTGTTCTTTCAAACTTTTGTTTAGCCATTGTGAGTTGTCCTCCTTATAGTAAAATAAGCATTTGTATTATAATTGTACCGTTATTCTACAGCAGGTCTGCTGTTTTTGCAACCAAAATTTATATATCCTTTATTCTGCCGCTCAACTTAATTATCTCGTCCTGAATGCTCTTCGGCATCTCAACATAGTGACTGGGCTCCATACTGTAGTTTCCTCTGCCCTGTGTCCTGCTGCGCAGGTCGGTTGCATAGCCAAACATCTCGGAAAGAGGGACAAAGGCGAATATCTGTGTGGCCCCGCTCCTCGTCTCCATTCCGGTTATCTGACCACGGCGGGCACTCAAGTCGCCCATTACATCACCCATGTATTCCTCGGGAACAGTGACGACGACCTTCATAATCGGCTCAAGAAGGGTCGGTTCCGCCTTCTGGCAGGCCTCCTTGAAGGCCATGCTGCCGGCAATCTTAAACGCCATTTCCGAGGAGTCGACCTCGTGGAAGGAGCCGTCGTACAGGGTGACCTTGACGTCCACCACATTGTAGCCTGCAAGTATACCGGACTGCATCGCTCCCTGGATTCCCTGGTCGATTGCAGGGATAAACTCCTTCGGGATTGCGCCTCCGACAATCTTGTCGATGAATTCATAGCCCTTGCCGGGCTCGTTCGGCTCAATTGTGATTTTAACATGTCCGTACTGGCCCTTGCCGCCAGACTGGCGGACATATCTGGTATCGGCGCTGGCAGCCTTCTTTATGGTCTCCTTGTACGAGACCTGCGGCTTTCCGACGTTCGCCTCTACCCGGAACTCGCGCAGAAGCCTGTCGACTATAATCTCGAGGTGGAGCTCGCCCATGCCGGCTATGATGGTCTGACCCGTTTCGCTGTCGGTATAAGCTTTGAAGGTCGGGTCCTCCTCGGCAAGCTTTGCAAGGGCTATGCCCATCTTCTCCTGGCCGGCCTTTGTCTTGGGCTCTATGGCAACTCGGATAACAGGCTCCGGGAATTCCATTGACTCAAGTATAATCGGGTTCTTTTCTTCACAGAGCGTATCGCCGGTAGTCGTGTTTTTAAGACCCACAACCGCGGCTATTTCACCGGAATAGATTGAATCCATATCCTCTCTGTGATTTGCGTGCATCTGAAGTATTCTGCCGAGACGCTCCCTTTGCCCCTTGGTGGAGTTCAGGATCGTAGTACCAGCGTTAGCCGTGCCCGAATACACGCGGATAAACGAAAGACGGCCAACGTAGGGGTCTGTCATAATCTTGAACGCGAGAGCTGAAAAAGGAGCCGCATCGTCAGCTAAACGTGTTTCCGTTTCGCCTGTGTTGGGATTTGTGCCTTCAATGGGGGGAATATCCAGCGGAGAAGGCAGATAATCCACGATGGCGTCGAGAAGCTTTTGTACGCCCTTATTGCGATAAGAGGTACCGCATACAACGGGGATTAATTCGACGGAAACGGTTGCCTTTCTGATTGCGCTTTTGAGCATTTCGGTAGGAACTTCCTCGCCCTCAAGATACAGCATCATGATTTCGTCGTCAAAATCGGAAACCGCCTCAATGAGCTTAAGTCTGTATTCTTCGGCAAGCTCGCGCAGATGCTCAGGTATTTCCTCTACCCTCATATCCTTGCCAAGGTCATCGTAATATACGTCGGCCTGCATCTCGACAAGGTCGATTATTCCCTTAAAATCCGATTCGCTTCCTATGGGCAACTGAATCGGAACCGCATTGCACTTGAGCCTGTCGCGGACCATTTGGAGCACATTGAAAAAGTCTGCGCCCACGATGTCCATTTTATTGACGTAAATCATGCGCGGAACATGGTAGCGGTCGGCCTGGCGCCATACAGTCTCGGACTGGGGCTCCACACCGCCTTTTGCGCACAGCACGGTGACACACCCGTCGAGCACTCTCAGGGAACGCTCAACCTCGACCGTAAAGTCAACGTGTCCAGGTGTGTCTATTATATTGATGCGGTGTCCCTTCCAATAACAGGTCGTCGCGGCGGAAGTTATGGTTATTCCGCGCTCCTGCTCCTGCTCCATCCAGTCCATTGTGGCAGAGCCCTCATGGGTCTCGCCGATTTTATAGGTACGGCCTGTGTAGAACAGAATACGCTCCGTCGTTGTGGTCTTTCCCGCATCGATGTGCGCCATTATACCAATGTTTCTTGTATCTTTGAGGGTACTTTGCCTCGGCATATTTTCTCTCCTAATTAAAACTACCTATGGGATTACCAGCGATAATGGGCGAAAGCTCTGTTGGCCTCGGCCATCTTGTGCATGTCTTCTTTCTTCTTGACAGAGTTGCCGACATTGTTGCTTGCGTCCATTATTTCTGCAGCAAGACGCTCTTTCATCGTCTTTTCGCCGCGGCTTCTGGAAAAGCTTGTAATCCAGCGCAGCGCTAGCGTCTGACGCCTCTCAGGCCTTACTTCGACAGGAACCTGATAGGTGGCGCCACCGACGCGGCGTGCTTTAACCTCCAGCGAAGGCATGATGTTCTCCATTGCCTGTACAAAAACGTCAAGAGCCGGCTTGCCAGTCTTATCTGCTATTATCTCAAAAGCGCCGTAAACAATCTTCTGAGCAACACCTTTTTTGCCGTCCAACATTATGTTGTTTATCAGCTTTGTGACCAAAGCTGAATTGTATACAGGGTCCGGCAATACTTCTCTCTTGGGTACGTTACCTCTCCTGGGCACTATACTTCCCTCCTTCATAAAAAAATGATTTCATAGGTACTCGAAGGAAACTTAATCCCCCGTGAATGCCTGCCTCGAGATAACATACATTAAAATATATATGTTAATCTTTTCGGCAAGGCAAAGCCTTGCGCCAAAGCGCTGTAGCTTCACTTACTTGCGGCCGGCAGCAGCCTGACCGGGTTTGGGCCTCTTCGCACCGTACTTGCTTCGTCCCTGCATGCGCTTGGCAACGCCCTGCGCATCAAGAGTGCCGCGGATAATATGGTATCTTACACCGGGGAGGTCCTTAACACGGCCGCCGCGAATCATGACAACGGAGTGCTCCTGCAGGTTGTGTCCGATGCCGGGGATATAGGCGGTTACCTCGTAGCCGTTTGTAAGACGCACACGGGCAATCTTACGAAGCGCGGAGTTGGGCTTCTTAGGGGTAGAGGTTCTAACTGCGGTGCATACACCCCTCTTCTGCGGTGAAGGCAAGTCAATCTCTCTGTTTTTCAGGGTGTTCAGGCCCTTTTGCATTGCGGGAGACGCTGACTTATATGTTACCTTTTCCCTGCCCTTCCTCACTAGCTGATTAAATGTGGGCATTTTTCTCCTCCTTTCATAAATAGTGGTTATTTTATACGGAAAACAAATTTGTATTCCGCAAAAACCAAAATTACTTTAATAAAACCGCGGCGGAGGTTCCTACTTCTATGCCGCAGGCTCTGCCCAGTTCGCCCATAGTCGGAACCGAAACCACATCCACGCCGTGCTCAGCGCACAGCTCCAAAAGCGATTGCTTTATGCGGTTTTCAACATCCTCGGCTATAAACATCACTGCCGCAGTTCCCTTTTTCACGGCTTTGCGGCACTGGTTGATTCCGGCTACTCGTCTTCCGTTTTCAAGTCTCGAAATCATATAACCATCCTTCCGCAAACTGCACAGTATTTTAACACATCTTCTGAGCACAGTCAACAAATATTTCTGGCATTTCCAGGTTGTACGGAGTTTTGCTCCAGGGGGGCGTTAACCCCCCTGGTCTTAATGGTTTACACTCTCCGACGCCTGCAAAGCGGCGGAATTCCCGGAAGCGGGCTGATGCTGTGTCGTAAAGTTTCTGTAAAGAGCAAGTCCGGAGCCGGCGGGTATCAGCTTTCCAATTATAACGTTCTCCTTAAGCCCGACGAGGTGGTCGACCTTGCCCTTTATGGCCGCCTCGGTTAAGACCTTCGTCGTCTCCTGGAAGGATGCGGCGGAGAGGAAGGATTCCGTGGCGAGCGAGGCCTTGGTTATTCCCATCAGAAGCCGCGTGCAGGTGGCGGTCCTAAGCTCGGTTTCGCCTGCGGCTATTCTGTCGAGCACCTTCTGGTTTGCGTCTTTGAACTCGAAGATGTCCACGGTGGAACCGGAAAGCAGCTCTGTGTCACCCGGGTCCTCGACTTTGACCTTTCTCATCATCTGGCGGACTATAACCTCGATGTGCTTGTCGTTTATATCAACGCCTTGCTGATGGTAGACCTTCTGCACTTCTCTGATGAGGTAGGTCTGCACAGCCTCGACGCCGCGTATGCGGAGCACGTCGTGAGGATTTAGAGCGCCGTTGGTAATAATATCGCCCTTCTCTATGATGTCGCCGTCGGAAACCCTTATTCCGGAGTTTATCGGGACCAGATAGGACTTTACCTCGCCTTCCTCCTCGTTTACGACGTTTATCGTGCACATGTTGCTCTTTTTGCTCTCTTCTATGCTGACGCGGCCGCTAATCTCGGAGATAAGCGCCATTTTCTTGGGCTTTCTAGCTTCAAAAAGTTCCTCGACCCTGGGCAGACCCTGTGTGATGTCGTCGCCGGCTACGCCGCCGGAGTGGAAGGTACGCATCGTAAGCTGTGTTCCGGGCTCTCCGATGGACTGGGCGGCGATTACGCCTACAGCCTCGCCCGGGCTGACAGGCTCGCCTGTGGCGAGGTTCATGCCGTAGCATCTGGCACATACCCCGCGCCTTGCATCGCAGGCCAGCACGGTGCGGATTCTTACCTTTGTTATGCCGGCGGCCTCAAGTCTCTTTGCATCCGACGCCACGAGCATGTGGTTTTTGTCAAATACTATTTCACCGGTGGCCGGGTCTACAATATCGTCGGTCGGGAACCTGCCGTGTATGGCATCCCCAAACGTCTGTATTACATTTCCCTTCTCAACAATCTCGAACACATCGATTCCGTCCTGAGTTCCGCAGTCAACCTCTTTTATGATAACATCCTGCGAAACGTCGACAAGGCGGCGTGTCAGGTAACCGGAGTCCGCGGTACGCAGAGCCGTATCGGCAAGTCCCTTTCTGGCGCCTCTCGACGAGATGAAGTACTCAAGGACGGAAAGTCCCTCGCGGAAGTTCGCCTTAATCGGTATTTCGATGGTTCTGCCGGCGGTGTTGGCCATTAGGCCGCGCATACCGGCAAGCTGGCGAATCTGGTTCATGCTGCCGCGGGCACCCGAGTTTGCCATCATGTAGATGGGGTTGAACTCGTCAAGGGTGTCCTGAAGAGCATTGGTAACATCCTTTGTGGTGCGCTCCCACTCCTCGACGACGAGCCTGTAGCGCTCATCGTTGGTTATAAAGCCGCGCTTGTACTGCTTCTCAATATCGATAACCTTTTGCTCGGTTTCAGTGATAAGGGTTCTCTTGGCCTCCGGAACAGTCATATCGGAAATGGATATGGTTATCGCTCCGAGCGTCGAGTATTTAAAGCCAAGCTCCTTGATTTTGTCCAGAACCTCGGTGCTGCGCGTAAAGCCGTGCTTGAAGATGCACCTGTCAACTATTTCACTGAGCTGCTTTTTTCCGACCTTGAAGCTTATCTCGTAGTCGAACATGTGCTCAGGGTCGGTTCTGTCGACAAAGCCGAGGTCCTGCGGTATCGGCTCGTTGAAGATAATGCGTCCGACGGTTGTCTTGATAATCCTGGAGCGAAGCTCTCCGTCCACTTCCCTCTGGACTCTTACCCTTATGGGAGAGTGAATTCCGACTATCCCCTCGTTATATGCCATTATTGCCTCTTCGGGGGAGAAAAATGCCTTGTCGGTACCCTCCTCCTCACGCTCATAGGTGAGGTAATAGGCGCCGAGTATCATATCCTGAGTCGGAACCGTGACGGGGCGGCCGTCCTGAGGGCGCAGGAGGTTGTTCGCTGAGAGCATGAGTATTCTCGCCTCAGCCTGCGCTTCCGCGGAGAGCGGAACGTGTACCGCCATCTGGTCGCCGTCGAAGTCGGCGTTGTACGCGGTACATACTAGCGGGTGGAGCTTCAGCGCCCTACCCTCGACCAGAACCGGCTCGAAGGCCTGTATTCCGAGCCTGTGCAGTGTCGGGGCGCGGTTTAGAAGCACCGGGTGCTCTTTGATTATTACGTCGAGAGCGTCCCAGACCTCGGTGCGGCCCTTGTCGACCATCTTCTTCGCGCTCTTTATATTGTTCGCTATGCCGTCCTGAACGAGCTTCTTCATAACGAAGGGACGGAAGAGCTCGATTGCCATTTCCTTGGGCAGGCCGCACTGATAGAGCTTCAGTGTCGGGCCGACGACGATAACGCTTCGTCCTGAATAGTCGACGCGCTTTCCGAGAAGGTTCTGGCGGAAGCGCCCCTGCTTACCCTTGAGCATGTCGGACAGGGACTTAAGCGGACGGCTGTTGACGCCCGTCACCGCCCTGCCGCGGCGCCCGTTGTCGATAAGTGTGTCGACCGCTTCCTGCAGCATTCTCTTTTCGTTTCTTACAATAATATCGGGGGCGTTTAGGGCGATAAGCCTCTTTAAGCGGTTGTTTCTGTTTATCACCCTGCGGTAGAGGTCGTTTAAATCGCTTGTCGCAAAGCGGCCACCGTCGAGCTGAACCATCGGGCGCAGCTCCGGCGGAATTACGGGCAGGACTTCAATTATCATCCAGGTCGGCTGGTTGCCCGACTGGCGGAAAGCCTCAACGACTTCAAGGCGCTTTACAAGCTTTGCCTTTTTCTGACCGGAGGCCTCCTTAAGCTCGGCTCTCAGCTCCTGCGAGAGCTTGTCGCAGTCGATTTGGGCCAGAAGCTCCTTGATTGCCTCGGCGCCCATACCGGCTTTGAAGTCGTCCTCATACTTCTCGCGCATGTCGCGGTACTCTTTTTCGGTCAGTATCTGGTTTTGCATAAGCGGGGTGTCGCCGGGGTCAGTGACGATATAGGCCGCAAAGTACAAAACCTTTTCCAGCACTCTGGGCGATATGTCAAGGATAAGCCCCATTCTGGATGGTATGCCTTTGAAGTACCAGATATGCGATACCGGAGCGGCGAGCTCTATATGACCCATGCGCTCGCGGCGCACCTTCGACCTTGTCACTTCGACGCCGCAGCGGTCGCAGACCTTGCCCTTGTAGCGTATCTTCTTATACTTTCCGCAATGGCACTCCCAGTCCTTTGTAGGGCCGAAGATTCTCTCGCAGAAAAGTCCGTCGCGCTCGGGCTTCAGAGTCCTGTAGTTTATGGTTTCTGGCTTTTTGACTTCGCCGTGAGACCAGCTTCTTATCATTTCGGGGGAGGCTATTCCTATCTTTATAGCGTCAAAAGGTATATAACTCATAATTACTCGTCCTCCTCATCCAAAATCTCAAGTTCTTCGTCAAAAGCCTCGTCGGAATCGTCAAAGTATTCATCGGAGCCTTCGTCGGTCTCCTCCTCGATTTCGGCATCTTCGATGGTGTATCCTCCGAGCTCAATCTCACTGTCCTCAGGCTGATACATCACTTCCTCCCTGAGGCCCGGATAATCGTCTTCGTCCTCCGACTTGAGCTCAACTTCGTTTCCTTCAGAGTCAAGCACATGTACGTCGAGACACAGGGACTGAAGCTCCTTGACCAGGACCTTGAAGGATTCGGGTATGCCGGGCTGCGGCACGTTGTGGCCCTTGACAATTGCCTCGTAGGTGCGCACGCGGCCGGTTACGTCGTCCGACTTGACGGTAAGAATCTCCTGCAGCGTGTAGGCGGCTCCGTAGGCCTCGAGCGCCCAGACTTCCATTTCTCCGAAGCGCTGTCCGCCGAACTGGGCCTTTCCGCCGAGCGGCTGCTGGGTAACCAGTGAGTACGGCCCCGTGCTTCTTGCGTGAATCTTATCGTCAACCAGATGGTGGAGCTTAAGGAAGTACATATATCCCACCGTTACGGGGTTGTCAAAGGGCAGGCCGGTCCGCCCGTCGTAAAGAACACTCTTTCCGTCTCTCCTGAGGCCCGCAATCTCCAGCGTATCCATTATTTCAATCTCGTTTGCGCCGGCGAATATGGGCGTTACCACCTTCCAGCCAAGCGCCCTGGCGGCATATCCGAGGTGCACCTCAAGAACCTGGCCGATATTCATACGCGAGGGAACGCCGAGCGGGTTTAAGACGATGTCGAGCGGCGTGCCGTCGGGCAAATAAGGCATATCCTCTCTCGGGAGTATCCTTGAGACAACGCCCTTGTTTCCATGTCGCCCGGCCATCTTGTCGCCTACCGAAATCTTCCTCTTTTGCGCTATATAGCAGCGGACAACCATGTTGACGCCGGGGTTCATCTCGTCTCCGTTTTTGCGGGTGAACACCTTGACGTCGACGACTATTCCGCTCTCGCCGTGCGGCACTCTAAGCGAGGTGTCTCTGACCTCTCTTGCCTTTTCGCCGAAAATCGCGCGAAGGAGCCTCTCCTCGGCGGTAAGGTCGGTCTCGCCTTTGGGCGTGACCTTGCCGACGAGAATGTCTCCGGCATGCACCTCGGCGCCTATCGTTATAATTCCGCGCTCGTCAAGGTAGCGCAGCGCGTCTTCGCCCACGCCCGGAATATCCCTTGTAATTTCCTCGGGGCCGAGCTTCGTGTCGCGTGCTTCAATTTCATACTCCTCGATGTGAATCGAGGTAAATACATCCTCAAGAACAAGGCGCTCGTTTATAAGAATGGCGTCCTCGTAGTTGTAGCCTTCCCATGTCATAAAGCCGACAAGCACGTTCTTGCCGAGCGAAAGCTCTCCCTGACAGGTGGACGGGCCGTCGGCAAGCACCGTATCGGCGTCAACCCTGTCGCCGGCTTCGACTACCGGGCGCTGATTTATGCAGGTGCCCTGGTTGCTTCTTGCAAACTTTGTGAGTCTGTAGGTCTTAATTTCACCCGAATCGTATTTGACGGTTATGCTGTTTGCATCTACCTTCGTTACAACGCCTTCGCCCGAAGCCATGATGACGGCTCCGGAATCCACCGCGCACTTGTGCTCTATGCCCGTTGCGACTATCGGCTCCTCGGGTACGAGCAGGGGCACCGCCTGGCGCTGCATGTTCGCGCCCATCAGAGCGCGGTTGGCGTCGTCGTTTTCGAGGAATGGTATCATAGCGGTGGCTATGGATACCATCATCTTGGGCGAAACGTCCACAAAATCGACGCGCTCCCTGTCGACCTCGATTATTTCGTCGCGGTGGCGGCAGGTAATACGCTTGTTAATAAGCACGCCGTTTTCATCCGTGGGTTCCGTCGCCTGGGCGACAATATACTGGTCCTCCTCGTCGGCGGTGAGGTAATATATCTCGTCCGTTACGCGGCAGGTGGACTTGTCTACCTTCCTGTAGGGCGCGACAAGGAAGCCGTACTCGTTGACCCTTGCATAGCTTGCAAGATAGGATATAAGGCCTATGTTGGGGCCTTCCGGCGTCTCTATCGGGCACATTCTGCCGTAGTGGCTGTAGTGGACGTCGCGCACGTCGAAGTTCGCGCGCTCCCTGGAAAGACCGCCGGGGCCGAGAGCCGACATCCTGCGCTTATGCGTAAGCTCGGCAAGCGGGTTTGTCTGGTCCATAAACTGGCTGAGCGGCGAGGAGCCGAAAAACTCCTTTAGGGCCGCCGTCACGGGCCTTATATTGATAAGCGACTGCGGGGTGACTATATCTAAATCCTGGAGCGTCATGCGCTCGCGGATAACGCGCTCCATACGCGAAAAGCCGACCCGGAACTGGTTCTGAAGAAGCTCTCCGACGCTTCTAAGTCGCCTGTTTCCGAGATGGTCTATATCGTCGTCCTCCCCGATATTGTGTCCAAGGCCGTTTAAATAGTTGACCGCGGCGAACACGTCGTCGGGAATAATGTGCTTGGGGATAAGGTCGTCAATATCCTCAAGAATGGCGGTTTTAAGCGCTTCGCCCTCGTATTTTTCGAGCAGGTCGCGCAGTATAATGAATCGGACCTTTTCCTTGATGCCGAGCTCCTCGGGGTCGAAATCGACGAAGGCCGAGAGGTTGACCATTCCGTTGGAAAAGACCTTAACGAGCTTTCCGTCGGCGTTGAGGGTTACCTCCACAACTCCCTTATCCTCGATAAACTGAGCCTTTTCGTTTGTCAGAAACTCGTCGCCCTCGGCGAGGATTTCTCCGGTCATGGGGTCTGCAACCGGATAGGCGAGCCTGTGCCCTGCTATGCGCGGAGCCAGGGCGAGCTTTTTGTTGAACTTATAGCGGCCAACCGCCGAAATATCGTATCTGCGGGGCGCAAAAAAGAGGTTTTCAAGAAGCGTCTCGGCGCTGTCGACCGTTGGGGGGTCGCCCGGGCGCAGGCGCCTGTAAATCTCAATAAGGGCCTCCTCGCGATTTCGGGTGGTGTCCTTGTCGAAGGTCGCGAGAATTCTCTCGTCGTCCCCAAAAATATCGCGAAGCTGCTCGTTTGTAACCGCCCCGCCCACGGCCGAGGGCATGGACAGCCAGGTATAAGGCTGGTTATCCTTCGGGGCACCCATGGACTTGAGAAGCCAGGTTATGGGCAATTTGCGGTTCTTGTCGATTCTGACGTAAAAGACATCGGACAGGTCGGTCTCAAATTCAAGCCAGGCGCCGCGGTAAGGTATAACGGTGGCGCTATAGACTATTGCCGCCGTCTTATCCTTGCGCTTTTCAAAGTAAACGCCGGGGCTTCTGATAATCTGAGAAACTATAACACGCTCTGCACCGTTTATGATAAAAGTGCCTCCCTCCGTCATCAGAGGCAGGTCTCCCATGAATATCTCCTGTTCTTTTATCTCCTCGGTCTCTTTATTCCTAAGGCGGACTTTGACCTTAAGCGGAGCTGCGTAAGTGGCATCCCGGGCTTTGCACTCCTCCTCAGTGTACTTTGGCTTTTCGTCCATCGAGTAGTCGATGAAGGACAGTTCAAGATTTCCGGAATAGTCCGAAATCGAGGCCACATCTTTGAAGACCTCTCTAAGTCCAGTCTCGAGGAACCATTTATAAGAACTTTTCTGTACCTCGAGCAAATCCGGCATATCCTGAATTTCGCTGATTTTGGAGTAGCTTTTACGCACAACTTTGCCATAGCTGACATCCTTGACCATCTGGCTTTCACTCCTTGTGTATGTTTAATCGGGACGAAAATTGCTGCACGCCCGGATAAGTTGTTATATTTTAAACGATATGGGTTGCATTTTATAAAATTGATGATAAAATAAGAATGTTAAGAAAATGCAGAAGTGTGCCCATTGAGGCATATAGCAAGTAATTTTATCATGCTTGGCTCAATATGTCAAGCATTTTTTACCTAGATTATTCTAGATTATTCGTATTTTTGCGGTGAAGCTTTACGTTTCGCCGTTTTTTATTGTTTATATCGAAAAAATTAGTGCCCGTCGGGCACGGAGGTGTAATCTATTTTGGTACCGCTGTGCGTTCTTCTCCTTCTTGCCGCCACCATGTTTTTTCTTTATCGACAAAAGCTTATCAAAAACAGCCTTGAATTTTTCCTGTGCCTCGGCCTTCTCGCCCTGCTTTTTGCAGTCAGATGGCTTTGCATGGCGCACATAACATTAGATTACACCGATTTTCTTGCAAAATGGGTCGAATTTTTCCGAGCGAGGGGCGGATTTTCCGCGCTAAAGTATTCCATAGGAAACTACAACGTCCCCTATCTCTACCTTCTCGCGCTTATATCATATATCCCGGCGCCCGACCTCTACCTTATAAAACTCATGTCCATAATATTTGATGTCGTGCTGGCCTTCGCCGGCCTCAAAATTGTTTCGCTTTTCACCAAGAGCCGGATAAAAAAGCTGGTCTGCTTCTATACGATACTTTTGCTACCAACAGTGATACTCAACGGCTCCTTCTGGGGCCAGTGTGACTCCATCTATGCCGCCTTTGCGCTGTGGAGTCTATACTTTGCGCTCAAGGACCGCCCCATCCTCTCCATGGTCATGATAGCGCTGTCCTTCGGGTTTAAGCTGCAGGCGGTGTTCATAATGCCTGTTTTCTTTGTGTTTCTCTACAGGAAAAAGCTCAAAATCCGCCACCTGATTGTCTTTCCTCTCACCTATGTCGTGCTGGTGCTGCCGGCGGTTTTAGCTGGGCGGCCCTTCCTCGACACTATAACGCTCTACTTTAACCAGATTGACACCGTGGGCACAGCTCTTAATTATAATTCCTCATCGGTCTTTGCCTTATTTACTGATATTAGAAATAAAGAGGCAGCCGAAAGAATCGGTGTAATAGCCGCCTTTGTATTTGTCCTCACAGTATTTGTCCTGACATTCATAAGGCGCAGGCGGCTTACAAACGACGCCTACCTGTCTGCTGCGCTTATTTTCTGCATCGGCGTTCCCTTCTTTCTGCCGCACATGCACGACCGCTATTTCTTCATGGCCGACGTCCTTTCGGTTTGCTTTGCCGTGGTGCATCCGAAGCGCTCCTTTGTGCCGGTGCTCGTGTCTTTCGCCTCCCTGCTCGGCTACCATGCCTATCTGAAAATGCGCTACTTCCTGCCCATGAGTTTCGGCGCCGTAGCCCTTCTTTTCGTACTTCTTGTGCTCTTTTTCGACCTTGTGTTCGTCTCAGAAGACAGCTAGGGTGGGCTAAATAAGATTAATACG
Organism: Clostridiales bacterium; assembly: GCA_012838345.1. GTDB lineage: Bacteria > Bacillota > Clostridia > Oscillospirales > Oscillospiraceae > DUPK01. The sequence goes on from DUPK01000010.1 coordinate 30,157, forward strand.
CCGGTAAGCGCCGGCATGAAATAACGCAGAATGGGTCTGAGTTCTCAAACGGAACTCAGACCCATTTTACTTGCTTTATATTTTAGGGGTTCTGGCGCTTTGCAGCCTCAACCACGTGCTTTACAAGCACGCTTGTCGTAACCGTGCCGACTCCGCCCGGAACGGGAGTAATCGCGCCTACGATGGGCTCTACCGCCTCAAAGTCGACGTCTCCGCAGAGCTTGCCTTCGTCGTCGACATTGATGCCAACGTCTATGACGGTCTGTCCGGGGCTGACGCAGTCGGCTCCGACCGCCTTAGCCTTGCCCGCGCAGACAACAAGTATATCCGCCCTCTTGCAGATTTCGGGCAAATTCTGTGTCTTTGTATGGCAGACTGTGACCGTTGCGTTGCGCTTTAAGAGCATCATGGCGGCGGGCTTGCCGACCACGAGGCTTCTTCCGACCACGACGGCGTTCTTTCCTGTCGTCTCTATTCCGAAGAACTCCAAGATTTCCATGCAGGCTTCGGGAGTGCAGGGGTCAAAACCTGTTATCTTATTGGCATAGGTGCCGACCATGGAGATGTCCGTAATGCCGTCTATATCCTTCTCAGGAGCGAGGGCGGCGACTATCTTCGCCTCGTCCATGTGCTTGGGCAGCGGGCGGAGAATCAAAACGCCGTGTACATTCTTGTCCTTATTGAGCGATTCTACGGTGGCCATCATCTCATCGTGCGTGGCCTCTTCAGAAAGCAGCACCGAACGGACCTCAACTCCGACGCTCTCACACCTTTTGGTGGCTCCGCGCTCGTATGCTATCGCATCTTCCTTCTCTCCCACGCGGACAATGGCCAGGGTGGGAACTATCCCTCTTGCCTTCAGCGCCTCAACATCGGCCGTCAAGCGTTCCTTTAGATTGGCCGTTACCTTTTTTCCTTCAAGAAGCATTGCCATAATCGTTCCTCCTTACTTTTTAAGCCTGTTGTAGACGCCGCTAAAAACGTCGTCAGCGAGGGCTGTGTACTTGTCCAGCATCTCGGTTGCCCTGGCGTTGAGCTTTTCAGCGTAATCCCTGTCCTTCATCGAATTGGTGTTGATAAACACGTTGAGGCTCGCTCCCTGCAGCGCTGCCTTGCAGAAGGCGACACCTACGCCCGCATCGCTGATCGCGAGCGCGCTGCCCTTGGCGGCAAACTCCTTCTGGAGCTCAATAGCCTCGCAGCACTTCTCCATGATTTCAAGGGGAACGGAGCAGGCATCTCTGAGGCATTTTTCCATCACGCGGTCCTTCTCAGCCTTCTGCTCCTCAGTATCCTTGGGCATTCCATAGGCTTTGGAAAGGGGCTCGAAAACCTCGGCATCGCGGTCAACGAGTACCATAAGCTCGTCCATCAGCTTATTCGCCTTCTCCATCAGAGCAATTATTTCGCCCTCAACATCTGCGTATTTCTTTTTCCCAACGGTTAAGGATCCCACCATGTTACCAAGAGCCGTTCCAATGGCCCCTACCAGAGCGGACGTCCCTCCGCCGCCGGGCACCGGAGCTTTGCTCGCCAGCTCCGCGATGAACTCTCTGCAGCTTTTATCACAAAATCCCATGTGACACCTCCTGAAACATAAAAATAAAGTGTTAATTACAGTAGCCAGATATAACTATTAGTTCTATGGTAAATAAGCTGCATATAATTGTCAATAAATTATATTGCTATTTTTTTGTACAATCTTTTCATAAATCTGCGAGATTAATACCGAAAATTCGGCATCAAAGTACAGCACACGCTTAAAATAACCGTTTTTCGACGGTTTTATCACTGAAGCTAATCCCTGTTTAAAAATGAGGCAAGCTCCCTTATGCCGGACATAGCTGCGGGGTCGTCTATCGCGGCGACCCTGTCGGTATTGTGTGAAATGACAGGCGGCGCAATTTCCTTTGCGTTCATGTGCTTTAGTATCAGTTTCGCGGTTTTCTGCGCGGTCGTGGTGGTTCCGTCGCCGCCGCCGACCAGGATAATGCCGCCCCGCTTGGCTTTAGGGATGGGGGTTTCATTTCTCAAGGTCTCCGCGCAATAATATGTCTGCAGTCGGCTCAAAACCGAAAGCAGCTGCCCGGTTAGCTCCGCGAAATTCAGAGAGGAGGCCACAATTATGTTGTCGGCTTCCTGTATGTAATCATAGATTTCCGTCATGCCGTCCTTGATTGAGCAGCCGGGGTTTTTCCAGCAGTACCTGCAGTCAATGCAGGGCTTTATTCCGCAGTAATAGGCGTCTACCAGCTTGTGCTCCCCTTTAAGATGCTTTAACAGCTCATTTACTAGCGACATCGTATTTCCTTTTTTTCTGGGCGAGCCGTTGAATATCAAAGTTTTCATACTTTTGTCCCCCCATGTCTTTTTTATCTTAATCCTCTCAGACTTAAGCGCAGCTAAGTGATACTTAACTCCTGCAGCCATTATACCATCAATTTCAATTTTCTGATATAATTAGTCATAATTTTCGTTGCAATCTGATAGGAAAATAATATATAAAAGAGAGGGGGGCTGTAAGGGAGAACAGGCACAATCGAAGCAGGCAGAAATAAAAATTATATTTTATGCTAATATTATATCATAAACCGCTCTAATCTGTACTATATCAATGTATCAGGAGAACTTTCAAAGGGTTGATAGCATGATAGCGGAAAAGCTGTGCGGTTTAGAAAATCCGGACTGCAGGAGGCTGAAAATCGGCTTCTTTGTCGATACCTACCTCCCCATGCTCGACGGCGTGGTGATGGTGGTCGACAACTACGCAAAGCACATCTCGCGCTTTGCCGACGTCACGGTGTTTACAACAACCATCGACAAATCCTTTAAAGACAACCACTCTTACCGGGTAGTCAGGTGTAAATCGGCAAAATTCCCCTCACTCGAGTACGTAATGCCCCTGCCCGACCTTGACCTGTACTTTAAAAACGAGCTTGAAAAGGCGAATCTCGATATTGTGCACATACACTCACCCTTTTTTGTGGGGCAGTTGGGCTTGAGATATGCCAGGAAACACAACATTCCCGTTGTCGCCACAATCCACAGCCAGTATAAATCCGATTTTCACAGGGCGCTCAAATACGAATTTCTCACAAAACCCGCCATGTACAACGTCATTAGGCTCTATAACAGCGCCGACGAGTGCTGGACCGTAAATTCGGGAATGCGCAGGGTTTACCTGCAGGACTACGGCGGAAGGAACGTCCCCAAGATACGCTGCAACGCGACCGATATGCTCCCCTGCGAGAGTATCGAAGAGTGCAGGGAAAGGGTTAACTCAAAGTACGGCCTTAGCGATACGGAGAAGGTGTTCCTTTTTGTCGGCCGCCTCAACATACTGAAAAACATTCTCTTTATCGTGGACGCTCTGAAAATCGTGAGGGAAAACTGCTCCATCCCCTTTAAAATGCTCTTTGTCGGCTCGGGGCGGGACGAGGACAGGCTTCGGGAGCGGATTTGCGAAACCGGCATGGAGGACAAAATCCTCCTGTGCGGGAGAATACATGACAGAAATGAGCTTGCCGAAATATACGCAAGGGCCGACCTCTTTCTTTTCCCTTCCCTCTACGACGCAAACTCCCTTGTGCAGATTGAGGCGGCGTCCCAGCACACCCCCGCGCTTTTCATCAAAGGCGCGGTCACGGGCTCGAGCGTTACGGACGGGGTTAACGGCTTTATAGCCGACAATTCGGTGGAGGACTACGCTAAGAGAATAATTGAAATAGTCTCGGACGAGGAGATTTTGAAAAAAGTATCCGAAGGAGCCTTCCGCGACCTCTACAGGACCTGGGACGAGGCTGTAGCCACCGTTTTTGCCGACTACCAGCGTCTTGTCCGCCAGCATATGGCTAATAGCGCGGCTTACAAAAAGCGAAGAAGGCTCTATCGCAAAAGGGAGCCCGCCTGCAAAGCCGAGTAGCGCAACAGGCCTAAAGCTCATTCATCAATAAAACTAAAGGGCTGCAGCAAATCTACCGTGCAGCCCTTTGCTTTGCCACGAAAGGCTTATTTTTTAGCTTACTTCAACGAAGCGTACCTTGCCGCCCTCCTCGGGTTCCCTGTCGTAATAGAGGGTAAGCGTATCCGAATACGCCCGCGCCGCGTCCAGAGCGCTAAGCCCCGAACCAATCAAGGAGCCCGTTGTCTTATTATAGCATACGACGTTTTTCGCAACCGGTATTTCCATGTCCGGCAGGCTTGCTAGTACCTTATCGCCCTCGGTGCGGAATGCGTTTCGGCTTACATTCCTAATTTCAATCAGCTCGACTATCCCCGCGGCCTTTTCTCCCGAGGCGTCGGCGACAATGCCGCCTTTGCTGCCGCTTTTAAAGGGCATTCCGGTGATGAGTGTGGGTGCGGTACCGCCGTTTTTCACGGTTACTCTACGATTTATATCAGATTCTGTTGTCAAATCGGAAATAATTCCATAGGTATACCTGTCGCCCGTTACGTCATTGAGTATGAGCGTACCGATTTTACCTGAATAGTCCCTGGCGGCGTACAGTATTTTTGAAGCACTAATAGTCTTCTGCGTCAGCTCGTCAATACTAATCTGAGCAAGCTTGCTCTTTCCGACGCGCTCGAAAACATTTATACCCGCGCTGAGGGGTATGCCCCCCATGGTCCTGTTCACAAGGTCCAGGGTGTAATGTGTTACGGAAGATTTCAGAGGTACCAGGGTAATCTGTCCCGTTCTGTAGGAGGAGACGGTGACAAGCTCCC
>DUPK01000069.1 GCA_012838345.1 Clostridiales bacterium
TTCTGTTTAAATTCTGCCGTGTATCGTTTGTTCGGCACTCCTTTTGGCATAAAAACACCCCAATCGTTATTCAGTATACCATACTGTCTAACAATTGGGGTGCAGTTCAAAGCGGCAGCCTGTTTTTCATTTCTGACTATTTGCCCGGGCAGGGAGCTTAAATTTCCTGCCGGGCTTTGCCTCCAATATGAGCGGAGTATTGGTGACGGGGTGCATTATTCTGAGAAGCCCGGCATGCAGCCCCAGCCTCCCGAGGGGGTTGCTTTTCGCCCCGTACTTTTTATCCCCGACGACGGGATGCCCAAGCTCGCTCAGATGCACGCGTATCTGATTTTTGCGCCCGGTTTCTATCCAGACGCGGACTAGAGAATAGAGGCCGTTGTCCCTTATGACCTCGTAATTTGTTATCGCACGCTTCCCGCCATAGGGCGAGGAATAGACCAGATGCGTCGAAGTCTCGCGCAGCATTGTGTCACAGCGGCCGCTTTTCTGCTCAAACACGCCCTCGCAAATCGCAAGATATTCGCGTTTTACCGCGTCCTCCCAACTGCTTTGAAGCACATCCCGTATTTCCCGGCTTTTTGCAAACAGCAGCACACCCGAGGTGTCGCGGTCCAGGCGGTGCACGACGAAAATATGCCCCTCCCTGCCGCCGTCCTTGAGCATGCGGTAGGCGGTTTTTTCCTTCTCCCTGTCGGTTGCGACTGTGAGTAGACCCGCGGGCTTGTTTATCGCTATCAGCCAGTCGTCCTCATACATAATATCGGGCGCGGGGCCGGGGCTTTCCGGTACGGGGGCCTGCCTTATCGATATGAGCTGACCTTTTTTGACAGGATAGTCAAACTTCGTGGTGCTTACACCGTCCACCGAAATCTGCCGGTGCTTGAGAAAGGATTTAATTTTTCCTGACGGAAAGCCGGTTAGCTCGCTTTTTACGCAGTCAAGAAGCCCCGAATCGCTCTTTGCAGTGAAGCGGATGTCCGGCTTTGTCTTTCTTATCGGTTTTTTCATTCTACTCCATTTCGGCCTCGGCCGCCTTTATCATAATCGCGCACTCCATCCGCTTTCTAAAAAGCTCGCAGCCCAGCTCGTAAATTCCCCGAATGTCCCCGGTCGCGTGGTAGGAGTTGGCCGCGCAGCCGCCCGAGCAGTAGAGCTGCGCCCAGCAGTCCCGGCATTCGGGCCTTGCGTAGACGTTGCAGAGCCTGAACTTGTCGCGAAGCTCAGTATTTGTAACGCCGTCGAAGACATTCCCCATGCTGTAATTTGCATCCCCCACAAACTGGTGGCAGGGGAAAAGCTCGCCCCAGGGCGTAACGGCCAGGTACTCGGTCCCCGAGCCGCAGCCGGCAACGCGCTTGTAGACGCAGGGCCCGTGAGTGAGGTCTATCATATAATGGTAGAAGTTAAAGCCCCTGCCCTCGCGCCTGCGCTTTATCATCTCCTTGGCAAGGAGCTCGTACTGCTCAAAGAGCTCGGGCAAATCTTCCTTTCTAAGCGCATAGGGGTCGGAAGGCGCGCTTACCACCGGCTCCATACTGAGCTCCGTAAAGCCGAGGTCCAGCATATGCAGAATGTCGTTTGTGAAATCAAGATTGTTGCGCGTAAATGTGCCGCGTATGTAGTATTCCCTCTCTCCACGCTTTTCTACAAACTTTTGAAATTTTGGGACAATCAAGTCATAACTGCCCTCGCCCGCATAGTTTTTTCGCAGGCGGTCGTGCACCTCGCGGCGCCCGTCGAGGCTCAGCACCACGTTGTGCATCTCGCGGTTAGCAAACTCGGTTACCTCGTCGTCCAGCAGCACGCCGTTGGTCGTAAGCGTGAAGCGGAAGTTCTTTTGACACTCTTTCTCCCTGCTCCTTGCATAGGCAACGAGCTTTTTAACCACCTCCCAGTTCATGAGCGGCTCGCCGCCGAAGAAGTCCACCTCGAGGTTTACGCGGCCGCCCGAGTTCTCAATGAGGAAATCGAGCGCGCGCTTCCCTACCTCGGAGCTCATAAGCGCCCTGTCGCCCTTATATCTGCCCTGGCTTGCAAAGCAGTACTCGCAGTTCAGGTTACAGGTGTGCGCGACGTGCAGGCACAGCGCCTTAATCTCCGTGTTTTGTTCTTTAAAATCAATAACTTCGTCCTTAAAGCTGTCCTCGGAAAAGAGCCTGCCCTGCCGCTTCAGTTCCTCCACATCGGCAAGGCACTCCCCTATCTCCGCCCCGGTGACGTCAGGGCGGTCCTTGTACTTATCCAGAAGCCTTGCTGTTATTTCATTTGCCGGCAGGCTCTCATACAGCTCGATTACATCGTAGGCAAGGTCGTCCACTACGTGCACCGAGCCGCTGAAAACATCCAGCACTATGTTGTATCCGTTTAGTTTATACTGATGTACCATTGGTTTCCCCTCAAAAAACGCGGCCTCTGCCGCTAATAAAAAGCCGCCCGCACAATTAAGTGCTCAAGGCGGCAGTTTTCAGAAACTACTTTTTATTGCTTATCTCGCACTTTTGGTTGGCAACGCCGCAGGAGGTCTTGCATGCCGACTGGCAGGAGGTCTGGCATTCGCCGCAGCCGCCGTTGATAAGGCTGTTCTTGAGGTCGCGTGTCTCAAGAGTCTTTATTCTCTTCATAAAATCAATCTCCTTACTAATGCTTTTAATCTTTTATACACTAAAAAGTCCCTAAAGTCAACTGTCTAAAGCCCGCAGCGCCGCGCTATTTCAGCACAAATATTCGCTCCGGAGCGGTTTTGTAGCTGCTTTTTAGCCCGAGGCCGGAGCCGCTCATCTCCTTTATCTCGGAGATTAGCTCGGCGCTTATCTCCTCCCCGGGGATTAGGAGCGGTACGCCCGGCGGGTAGACAAAGAGGTATTCGGCGCTTATGCGCCCCTCGGCATCCTCAAGCGGGATACATACCTTCTCTGAATTAGCAGCCTCTGCAAGTGTATAAACCTTGTGCCGCGCAGCGGGCGCTGTTCCGGCTCTCTCGACTTTCGCGGGGCTGAGATTTGCGTCAATCTCGAGCAGGGCCCTGCCCAGGCGCAGGAGAGCTTCCTCCGTATCCCCGGGCGCGGTCATGGCGAGGGCGTAATTCCTGTGCGCCATCTCAAGCTCAATTCCATACTCCCGCCTAAGCGTTTTTTTAAGCTCCAGGCCCGAGATGTCTGTGCCAAGAGTGGAAATCAGTATCTTGCTCCGGTCAAATCTGTGGAAATCAGCTCTTTTTTCCATACTCCGGCTGCCGTGCATCAGGATTTTCAGGTTTTTTAGCCCTGCTACAAACTCGTCAAAACGCGTTAGCGCCCTCTCCCAGTTCACGAAAAGGCGCTCCTTTTCATCCGCCAGCAGGCGGACGCAGGCGTCTATGGAGGCCGTCAGAAGATATGAGGGGCTGCTGGTCTGAAAGAGCGCAAGCTCGCGCTCAAACTCCCTCTGGTCGGCAATTTCGCCGTTTAGGTGCGCAACCGCCGTCTGTGTAAGGCTGGGCAGCGTCTTGTGAAGGCTCTGTATCACAATGTCGGCGCCCGCCTTGACAGCCCCGCCGGAGAAGAAATCCGAAAAGCCAAGGTGCGCGCCGTGTGCCTCGTCGACAAGCACCGGCACTCCCCTATCATGGGCGCTTTTACATATTGCGGCAATATCGCTGATTACTCCCTCATAGGTGGGGCTTGTTAGAACGACAAGAGAGGCGTCGGGGTTGCAGTCAAGCGCCTTTTCTATTTCCCCCGGGCGTACTGAGGAATGTATTCCATATTCATCGTCCATTTCAGGCCTCACAAAGACAGGATCAATCCCGCAAAGCTCCAGCGCGTTGAAGACGGACTTGTGGCAGTTTCGGACTACTATCGCACTGCCGCCGCGCCGGGATAGTGCCCGCACGCCCGCGAGTATTCCGCCGGTGCTGCCGTTAACTAAATAGTAGGTCCTTTTACTGCCCCAAAGCGCGGCTGCGCGCTCCATGGACCGCGACAGAATTCCCCGGGCGTCTGACAAATCGTCAAAGCCCTCAATTTCGGTTATGTCGTACTCCGCTCCCAGGAGCCTTAAGTAATCGGCAAGGCCCGCGTTTCTCTTATGCCCCGGCATGTGCATTGGAAGCATATTCGAGACGGAAAGCTCCTTAAGGGCGTCAATGATTCTTCTGTCGTCAGCTGGCATAGCAAGGCTCGTCCTTTTTCTTTGTTATTGCTTGGAGCTAATTTATTATAGCACAATTACGTTTTCTTTCGGCAGAAAAAGACAAAACTTCTCCTCCGAAAAAATAAAGTCTGTCTGTGACCGCGTCACTGAATGGGATAAGGCCAATGATTTAATATTACATCAGAATTATTCGAGCATAGCGAAAGGATGACCATCAGTATGAGCGACACAAGAACAGTCAGGGCAGCGAGAAAGGCGCAGGTCGACAGCTTTAGCTGCGTCGCCTGCGGCTGCTGTGTTCCGAGCTGCCCGAGAAAGGCAATCAGCATCTTCAAGGGAATGTTCGCGACGGTGGACACGGAACTCTGCGTAGGCTGCGGAAAATGCGCAAAGGCATGCCCCGCGGGCTTTATAACGGTTTCGGAGGCTGCGCAATGAAAATGAAGAAAAAATGGTACGAATACCTCTGGATATTTTCGGCAGCATACATAGTCCTTGGCTTTTTTAACATACTCTTTGCGTGGCTTGGCCTGCTCTGTTTTTTAATCCCGCTTGTTATCTCAATCGCCGGGGGCGGCAAAGCTTACTGCAACCTTTACTGCGGCAGAGGCAGGCTCCTTGGACTACTGGGCGGCCGCCTTGGGCTCTCACGCGGAAAGGAAATGCCGGGACTATTAAAAAACCGCTGGTTCAGATACGGTTTTCTTGCGTTCTTCCTGATTATGTTTTCAAATATGCTGTTTGTAACTTACCTCGTTTTTTCGGGCGCGGGCAGCCTGAGGGAAGTCGTAACTCTTCTCTGGACTATAAAGCTCCCCTGGCACTGGGCATATAATTCCAATGTGGCCCCCTGGGTTGCGCAGTTCGCCTTCGGATTTTACAGCGTCATGCTTACCTCGACCGTCATAGGCCTGGCGGCAATGGCGCTATATAAGCCGCGCTCCTGGTGCGTTTTCTGCCCCATGGGTACTATGACCCAGCTCATATGCAAGGCGAAAAATCGAAGGCTCCTTCCAAAATCCGAAATTCAAAGAACATAACATATTTATTAGCTCAAACATAAAGGAGGCAACAAAATGTCGGCAATGACGGTTACAAAAGAAAACCTCCACGAGCTCTTGGAGTCCGACACGCCCGTACTTCTCGATTTCTGGGCGAAATGGTGCCCGCCCTGCCGCATGGTTTCCCCAATCGTGGACGAAATCGCCAGCGAGGTAACCCATGCCAAGGTCGGGAAGGTTGACATAGACGAACAGCCGGAGCTGGCCGAGGCTTTTAACGTGATGAGCATACCGACGCTCGCCGTTATTAAAAGCGGCAAGGTTGTTCGTAAATCCGTGGGCTTTAAGCCCAAGGCCTCCATCCTGAGCATGCTGGAGGCCGGTACTTAGGGCTAACCTATATTTAAGCAAAACGGGGTGTTCCGCTGTCCGGAACACCCCTTAGTATTTTCCCCGCAGAGTATGTATATCTATTTGTTTGCTATTTCTCTGACGGGTATGGCCTCGATATAGCCCCTGTAGCCCATGGGCATGAGCTGGAAGCGCGGCGCGTCCTCGGGAGCCCTTTCAAAGCCGTAAAGCGTCGGGTCAAATTTCTCAATCGTCTCCCAAAGGCCCTCAATCTCGGCTGCGAAATCCTCGTCGTCGTAAGGCTCGCCCTGGAAGACCATCATCTTGCAGGGAGGCAGCTCTATCAGCTCATAGCCCTCCGGGACTTTGTTCGAGTAATCAAGCGGCAGCTCGACACCCTGAACGTATTTGGAGGTGCCCTCCGGAATCAGGTGCTTCGGAAGCCACATCCCAATCGGCTCGTAGAGCGCTTCCTTCACGCTGGTAAGCATAGCCCAGACGTCGCAGCCAACCTCCTCGCAGTATTCAAAATAATCCTCCGCCCTGACTCCGCGCTTTAGGAGGAGCTTTCGCGCGGGCCTCTCCACTACCTGGACAAATACGGTCTTCTTCTCCTTTTTCTCGGACATTTTTCTCTCCCTTTCCCATAAAAATCGGTGGTAGTCCAGAATTTTACTCGGGATAAAAAGCTGTATGGGAGGAGTCTCCGCGCTGTACTTTCGCGGCGAGATACCAAACTCCCTTGAAAACGCGCGGGTAAAGCCCTCCGGGGTGTTGAAGACGAAATCAAGTGCCACATCAATCACCTTGGGTCTCCCGTCGCGAAGCCTGAGAGCCGCCTTGCTCAGGCGTAGCATGCGGATATAATCAAAGGGCGTCTTCCCGGTAAGCTCCTTGAATATCCTCGCGCTGTGCCAGGGGGAATATCCCGCCGCGTCAGCAAGCTGCCTGAGCGTAATCATTTCATTAATATGCCCGTCTATATACTCCTGCATCCTTGAGACAGCGTACACGGCCTCCCGATTATCCATACTTACACCACCGAATCAAGTATAAGGGAAGGTTTTGCATTTATCTTGACCGCAATTGCTAAGTTATGATTTCATTCAAAGCGTCTTGAAAACATGCTGTTTTCATCCAGCAGGCTTTCGACGGTTTTGTAGCCGAGCTGCTTTAAGATGTCGAGCACATAGGGGTTGTCAACAGGTGTTTCGTAGAGCGCCAGTTTGCCGTACTGGTTGACGTTTAAGCTTCCCGTATCCCTGTCAAGAACCGCCTTCGGTCCTCCGACGCAGCCCCCGACGCAGCCCATGCCCTCGAGGAAGTTTGCCTCTACCTTCCCCTCCTTAAGACTGTTCATAAGCGCCCTGCAGGCCGGCACTCCGTCCGCCTGCAAGGCTCTAATAGGGATGGCGTCTCTCAGCTGCAGCCTTTGCACGGTCTTCTGGACGGCCTCGCTGACCCCTCCGGTACGGGCATAGATGCGCCCGGATAGGGACGAGTGGTCACGCGGGTCGTCCTCCATTCTGGTCAGATCGATGTTAAAGGCGTCAAAGACGTCCTGTATTTCCTGAAACGTGAGCACGTAGTCGACAGCGTCCGCAATATCCTCTTCGCGCGCCTCGGCCTTTTTGGCTATGCAGGGCCCTATGAAAACCGTCACGGCACCCGGCTCAAGCTGCTTAATCGCCCGCCCGCAGGCTATCATCGGCGAAACCGAACCCGGAAGGTGCGGCAAAAACTCCGGATAGACTTTGCGTATCATAGCAAGCCATATGGGGCAGCAGCAGCTTGTGAGAACGAAGTCCTTTTCCTCGTGCATAATCCTGTCATACTCAAGCGCCTCTTTGAGAGTAAGTATATCGGCAAAGAGGGCGACTTCCACCATGCCCTGAAAGCCTATCTTCTTGAACGCGCTGCGCAGCATGCCCGGTGTGACCCCGGAGCTGAACTGGCCTATAAAAGCGGGCGCAATCATTGCGTAGACCGGCCCCTTGGAGTGCTTAAGCGCATTTAAAACGGGCAAAACATCCTTGCTCTCTGTGAGTTTTCCAAGCGCGCAGGCATCTATGCAGGCGTGGCAGCCCACGCAGGCGTCTATGTCAATATGGAGCTTCCCGCTCTCGTCTCTTTTTATTGCGTTAAAGATACAGGCGGCTATGCTTGCACAGTCTTCCTCCTTGCAGTCGCAGGGGGCTGTCTGCCAGACGGTAGCTTGTTTTTGGGGGTTTAAAAGGCACTCAAGCCCGTGGGTGTCGTACTCGCCCTTCCTTATCCTCTCAAGCTCCTCCTGGGCTTTATCCTCGGCCGCCGCTTTCACAAGCCGTTTGTAAAGCTCATTTAGCGTAAGTGTCTCCATATTTATCCCACCCCAAAAGTTAACAAATATTCATTCGCAGTAAAGGATCCTGGATACCAACTCTGCTCAAGGCAAATAATAAGTAAACAGTCCATTTGACGAGATTTAAGCGCTTCGTCCTCATAGCGAATAAGTAGCATCTATTACTGGGCCGGTGGCTAAACTTTAAAAATATATAAAAAAGGCCGTCATAGGCGGCCCTTTTTATTAAACTCACCGCGTAAAAATCTATCCGCAAAAGCGGTATTCAGTCCTCAACTGCGATGACCGATACGGGGCAGCTCTCCTGCGCCTCTACCGCCTTGTCCTCGGCCTCGACGGGTACCTCGTCTACAAATACCTCGGCAAGGCCGTCGTCGGCCATTCTGAACACTTCAGGACAGATTTCCGTGCAAAGGCCACAGGATATGCATCCGTCTCTTTCAATCTTTGCTCTCATCTATCTCTCCCGCTTTCTTAGTTAATCCGGCAGCCGCATTACATAATGCGGTTTGGCGTTTAAGACGCCCGAATAATACATATTTACATACTAAATCGCACTGCGTTTATTATTTTCACAGCGCCTGTATTTATACTGCGGTATAAGAATAATAATATACAATAAATACCTGCTTTTCAATGCCCATTTTGTCTTTAACACGGGAGAATATATGCCCGCGCACCGCCTGAGCGGGGGGCGCAAAAAGGGCCGCGGCGGGCAAAGCGCGCCACAGGCCCTTTTTTATTGCTATCAGCTTGCAAAATACCTCGCCAGGAACTCCTTTGTGCGCTGCACCTTCGGGTTCTGGAATATAACTGAGGGGGTATCGTCTTCCACAACAACGCCCTTGTCCATGAATATTACCCGGTTTGACACATCCTTGGCAAAGCCCATCTCGTGAGTGACGACTATCATGGTATAGCCGCTCTCCGCTAAGGTTCTCATAACGGCCAAAACCTCGCCGACCATCTCGGGGTCGAGGGCCGAGGTGGGCTCGTCAAATAGTATTACCTCGGGGTTCATTGACAGAGTTCTCGCTATGGCAACCCTCTGCTTCTGTCCGCCGGACAGCTGGCGGGGCTTTGCGTTAATGTACTGCAGCATGCCGACCCGCGCCAGGTTCTCGCGGGCAACCTCCTCCGCCTCTTCCTTTCTGCGGCGCAGCACCTTGATCTGGCCGACCACACAGTTCTGGAGGGCGGTCATATTCTCAAAGAGGTTAAACTGCTGGAACACCATTCCGACCTTCGCCCGGTATTCCGACAGGTTCAGCCCCTTGTCCATGATGTCCTTCCCGTGGAAACAGATTTTCCCGCCGCTCGGTTTTTCGAGGAGGTTTATGCAGCGCAGCATGGTGCTCTTCCCGGAACCGGAAGCCCCGATAACGCTGATAACCTCGCCTTTGTCCACCGACAGGCTTATGTCCTTTAACACTTCAATCTCGCCGAAACTCTTTTCGAGGTGGGAAAGCTCAATAACGGCCATTTCGCGCACCTCCCTTTTTTATGCGTATTTCCGCGTCGGGGTTGGTCTGAGAGCCGTATATGACATAGCTTTTCGGACCATCCATTCTCCGCTCAATCAGACGGAGGATCCGCGTAACGATAAATGTGAGGAAGAAGTAGATTACCGCGGCGATTGTAAAGCTCTGGAAGGCCATCGCATAGGTTCCCGCGGCGGACCTGGATTGGAAGTAGAGCTCGGCAACGCCGATAACGTTGAGCACCGAGGTGTCCTTAATGTTGACGACAAACTCGTTGCCTACCGAGGGCATGATATTGCGTATCGCCTGAGGGAGCACGACGCTGGTCATGGTCTGGCGATGGTTCATGCCGATTGAATAGGCTCCCTCGGTCTGCCCTTTGTCAATTGATATAATACCTCCGCGTATTATCTCCGCCATATAAGCGCCGGTGTTTATGGATACTATCACGAAGGCCGCGAGGGTAAGGTCAATATTCACTCCCATGAAAATGCCGTAATAGAACACAGCGGCCTGTATCATCATGGGCGTACCGCGGAAAACTTCAATGTAGGCCACGCAGATGAACTTGACTATGGCAAGGGCAATCTTTTTAAACTTACTATCATGCTCCGAAACAGGTATGGTCCGTATCACGGCGACGACAAGGCCGATGACGAAGCCCGCGACCGTACCGGTTATCGCGATGAGCATTGTGGTCGCCATTCCGGACAGGAACAGCGGATAGTATCGTTCTATTAAAAACAGTACTTTCTCAAGAAAAGATAATGACATTTTTAAGGACCCTTCCGTAGTATTCGGAAAACAATATTATTCTTCAGCAGTGAGCGGCTGGTTTTCAACTGCCCACAGCATTAAATCCTCGCGCATCTCGGGGGTAATTGCGGAAAGCGCGGCGTTTAAATCATTGACGAGGTTGCTTCCCTTGCGGATGCCGACGGCAACCGCCACGTCGTCCTCGGAAGCCTCAAAGCCCTTGCCCTCCTCAAAGACGATATATGTCAGATCGGGGTTAGCTGTAACAGCAGACTTCGCTCCGGGCAGCTCGGAAACATAGCCGTCTATCTTCTTGCCCTGAAGCGCTATGAGCATGGTCGTGAAGTCGGACATCGCGGTTTCCTTTATCACGCCCGGAATCTGGTCTATTACGGTGTAATGGAAGGTTTCGGACTGGCCTGTAATCTTCGCACCTGAGAAATCAGAGATCGATTTAGCATTGACATATTCCCCATCGGCGCGAATTACCATGACAAGCTCGCTAGTGTAGTAATGGTCGGTAAAGTCAATTGACATTTTTCTTTCAGCCGTGGGGCTCATGCCGGCAATGATGCAGTCAATTTTGCCCGACTCAAGAGCAGGAATGAGCCCGGTCCATTCAAGCTTAACGATTTCAAGCTTAACTCCCAGGGCTTCCGCGAGCTTCAGGGCAATCTGGACATCATAGCCGTCGGCATAGCCGCCTGCTGACAGCTCAACAGCGGTGTCGCTGGGCTGGGTCTGCGTCCAGTTAAACGGGGCATAGTTACACTCCATGCCGACCTTGAGTACGCCCGCCTTCTTTACATTCTCAAGGTCCTTTCCGGCGTTTATCTTGTTGCATGCGGAAAACAGAAACACGCTGCATACCGTACAGGCAACTACGAGGACAATGGCCAAAAATCTTTTCATTTTTATCTCCTTCTCTTAAGTAATATTTTTTGCTTTCATTAAAAATAGCCGGAGCTTGCTCCGGCTAAATTGATTACATAATCTCGCCGATAGCTCTCCACATCAGTCTGATGTGACAGCCGGGAGAATATCCTCCTCACGGCCAACTTAAGGCCTCTCAAACGACCTCAAGTTTCGGCGGAAGGGCCCTTCATACGCCCTAATAGCGGCATTTGAGTGCCATCGTGCGTACTTATCTCCATTCCGCGCCTCTATCACGCTCTGTCTTTTCAGTTTATAAATCAATGCTACCACAGGCAGGGGGCCTTGTCAACTTTATTGGACAAAGTTTTTTCTCAATCGACTTCGTCGCGGGCTTTTTTTGTCAAAAACTCAAATTTCGTCTCGGAGCAGATTACGGCTACAAAAATCAGGAAAAAGCCAAAAATCATCCTCGCACTGGGCCGCTCGCTATAAAAGAGGATTGAGAAGAAAACACCGAAGGGCGCCTCCAATGACAGGAGCACCGAGGCGGACGCAGGCTCGGTGTACTTCTGCCCGATATTCTGAAAGAGCAGAGCCCCGGCGGTGCAGGCAATGGCCAGATATAAAAGCTCCGCGGTGGCTCCGCGGGGCATCGCGGCGGGCATGGAGCCGGTTATAAGGGAGAGCAAAAGCGAAACCACTCCTGCGACGGCAAACTGCAGTACTGTGATCAGAAAGATGTCCCTGCCCTTTGCAAAGTTGTTTACGGCTATAATGTGCGCCGCGTAGAAAAAGCCGCACAGAAGCGTAAGCCCGTCCCCCGTTGTTATGCTAAGGTCCGAGGTAAGCGAAACAAGCCCGATTCCGCAAAGGCAAAGGACTGCCGCAACCACGTTGAAGCGGTCGGGGCGCTTTCTGCTGATAATCCAGTTGAAAAAGGGAACGATAATGCAATACGAAGCGGTCAGAAATGCGTTTTTCCCGGGTGTCGTACCTATAAGGCCGTAGGTCTGCGTAATATAGGCCGTGAGCAGGAGCAGGCCCATGATACCGCCGTAAAGAAAATAGCTCTTATTCAGGTTCTTCCAGGACTTATAAAAAACCGCCGCTAAAATCGCGGCCGCAAGGAGAAACCGAAAAGCAAGAAGGAACAGGACCGGCACATCGTCCAGCGTGTTTTTCATGATTACAAAGGATGTGCCCCATATGAGCGTTGCTAGGACTAAAAGTGGTTTTGCCAGTTTATTAAGGGTGCTGTCTCTCATTATGTACTCCAATAAATTAATAATTAGTCTATGAACTATCAATATATATAAATCCATATTTTCTGTCAAGTGTTATGTTTACTTGAAAAGCGCCCGCCGACTCATTTTCCGCTACCGAAAAAATTATGGAAAATATTATGATAATTCCGATTTATTTTATGGGATTTGTATAAACTGCTGGACTTTTGTAAATGCGCGTGCTAGAATGCAAGCAAAATTCAACAAAATTCTTACAAGGGAGGTATATTATGAAGCTTAAAGGTAAAGTAGCGGTTGTAACCGGAGCAAGTTCCGGAATGGGCCGCGCAATTGCAACATTGTTCGCCAAAGAAGGCGCAAATGTCCTTGCGGTGGCGCGTAGGGCCGAAAGGCTCGAGGCCCTTTCCAAGGAAGCCAAGGGCTATGAGGGAAAAATTCTTCCCTACTCTGCGGACATGTCCAGCAAAGAGCAGACTGAGGCCATCATAGCAGAGGCCGTAAAGAGATTTGGCAAAATTGACATCCTGGTTAACAACGCCGGCATCATGGACGATTTCAGTCCCGTCGGCGAGTACAGCGACGAGATGTATGAAAAAGTCATGACGGTAAATCTTGAGGCTCCTTTCCGCAGCTCAAGGGCGGCAATAAAAGAGTTTGAAAAGCAGGGCGGCGGCGTCATTATTAACATATCCTCCGTCGGCGGCCTGTTTGGCGGAAGGGCCGGAGCCGTCTATACCGCTTCAAAGCACGCTCTTGTCGGCCTTACAAAGAACACCGCTTTTCACTACGGCCACAAGAACATCAGATGCAACGCAATATGCCCCGGCGCCATAGTAACCGAGGTCGGTACCGGGGAATACATGCAGAAAATCAATATGGAAGCCATGGGCAGGATGACCAAGGGCACCGCTCTTATAGATCGCCAGGGAGAAGCTGACGAAATAGCCCAGGTCACGCTGTTCCTCGCTACGGACGCATCCTCATATATCAATGGTCAGGCAATAGCCGTTGACGGCGGCTGGACTGCCTATTAATCGTTTCCCGAGTTAAGTTATACGTAAGTAATTTAAAGGTTATTATTAAGACTTCTTTATATCCTCATACTCCAGGGGTGTCTGAAAAAAGACACCCCTTTTCTTTAAGGTTTTCCAGCCAACAGTCCATCTTAAACTCTTTGAAAATCACTTACATTAAGCGCGTTTTGATACATAGGAGCGGGAGATGCCGCACATATCCGCTATTTCCCGCTGTGTCTTGGGCGGCTGGTCATCCAGGCCATAGCGCAGGCAGATAATCTCCTTTTCCCGCTCGGTCAGTTTCTCCATTATGCTTCTGCGAAGCTTTTTGCTGTTTTCCTCCATGCTTATACTCTCCAGCATGTCGTCCTCAATATAAATGACATCCATGAGCGACAGGCTGTTGCCTTCGCCGTCGGTGTCAATAGAGTCCGACAGGGACAGGTCGCCCGCGGTCTTCTTCCTGCTGCGAAAGTACATGAGTATCTCATTTGCTATACTCACACAGCGGAACTTTACGGTTTCTTACTGTCTTCAAATCAGACATACCACCGTGTTTTGCCATTCCCCATGCTATGCTGGCAGATAAAAAACGCCTCGTTCGGAGCGCTGAAATAAAAACCGAATGCTGATATGCAGCAGCAGTCGGGAGCCAAAATTATTACTCTCTTTTTAATCTCTCACTTTGTGCGTCGATGACTAAATCCAAAATCGCCTTTTTTTGCGACAAAGGACAGTCCAGCTTGCTTATGTAATCGCCGATGACCTTTGCATCCAAGGCGCTTTTCAGCCTTTCAAGTTCCCTTTTATCTTTTTCGCTTTTCGGGTAGTGGACTATAATTTCCATCGTTATCACCCCAACTTTTTTGTAAATATATGCGCGGCTTTACTGGGGTATTCGGAAGGAAATATATAGATACTGCTCTAGAGCTTATTTGCTTCTGGTTTTGCATTAAAATGAAGAGAAAGCCCCGCGGGAGAATAAATCACCAGCTCCCGCGGGACTTTTTTTCATGCTCGCTTGATATTAAGCTAGTAGCTTTGAAGGAAGTATATTATGCCGGTTCTCCCTCATATACGGCATCATACGTCATTGCCTTCGATAACAGCGTTGCCCAGACCATAGATGAGTTCGCTTTTGAATCCGGCATCTCCCCAGAAATTGCCGTTTAGAGTTAGCGTCAGGCCTTCTCCGCCGTTTGCCACCGTACTATAAATTGCATACTCTTTATCACTCATTAGCGTTGTACCTGAAATTAGGACTTCTTTTGGTGCATCTCCTCGCAGTACGACTGGGCCCTTTCCATCTTCAGTATTGTTTGTTATGAGCTCACTATTCGTTATCGTCAGCTTGGAATCCTGCAAAGACCCGCTGCTCTGGCCGGCTCGTATTCCATAGCCCGACCCACTGAATATGAGATGGTCAACTGTTAAATCGCTGGGGCCGTAGTAGTTAATGCCGCTTTCTCCACCCGTTACGGTGCAGTAAGATACGGTAAAGTACTCCGATTGTCCCTGTATTTGTCCTAAGCTGTGCAAACCGATACCAACGCAATCATTAATACTTAAACCGAAAACGCCGTTGGTTTTTATAGCGACGACTTCAAAATCGGGATTGCCGAGAAAAACATTATACTCTATGGTAAGGTTGTGTGCATAATTGTTTGTATCGTCCAGAAGCTTCCTGGTTGACAGAATAATATCAACGTTCTCACTGGCATCGGAAAAGTCAAAGGTAAATCCTCGTATAGTTAGTTTCTCCCCGCCATCGTGTCTGCCGGCTCCGCTGATTCTGATTTGTTTTTTTAATGTCAGCGCTTCTACCGCTGCTTCCAGAGTAATGTCTACGTCTTCTTTTTGAATTATGTCAATGCTTCCTGTTCCGTAGTTGCCCGGATAGACCATTATGCTGTTGTTTCCGGGTTTTGCGGAGTTAACGGCGTCCTGGATGTTTGAGAAATATGCAGTTTCATCCCCGGACCTGAGGCTTACCGTATTAAACAGCTCACCGTTCTTTGCAGAAATCCCGCTAAGCTGATTCTCTACATAGGCACCATTGTTAGCCCGGCTTATATCTATAATCTCTTCGGGTGTAGTACCGTAATTGTTGATATTGTTATTATTGTCGATTATAGCAATATCCACCGCATTTGTTCCAAATTCATTACCCGTAAATATCATGTCTGAATCTCCGCATACAACCCATCCACGGGTATTAGTAACATTATTATTCTCTACAATTCCGGTATTGCCCCCGTTAAAATATGCAGGCTGCCTTAGGTTGCTGAACCTATTCCCTGTTATTTGCATGCCCGTCATGCCGGATACTCCCAAAATAGCCCTGTCGACCTGAGAATCGCCAAACTCATACTGCCCTGAAAAAACATTGTTCATTATAGTAACTTTGTTGGCATTGATATAAATAATGTCCTGGTGGTTTTTATCTGTTTTTGTAATAGTGAATCCATAAATTACTGTGCCGTCAGCGTTAACCTTAATGGGCTGATTTCCGGCAGAGACTTCAATTGTCGCACCGTCTCCAACAAGCCTTAATCTCTTGCTGATTACTATTGGGTTAGTATTGTCAGCAGTATAAGTTCCCGGCTTTACGAGGATAGTACTTCCCTCATTTGCACTGCTGACCGCCTCTTGAATTGTCGAATAGTCTGCTTCAGTTGCGCCCACCGTTTTCACCCAGCTGAGCTTAACAGATGCATTATCATTTTCGTCTTTAATGGAAGACAACATTTCCACTTCATTTGTATGTTCGTTTATAGACTTCGGCCTGTTTTCTACTTTAATGCCCGGAGCCCCGTCTGCTCCGGATACTTTATTACCTGCCACTATTAATTCTGCTTCCGCGCCAACCGGATAGAACCATATCCCTTCGGCGGTAGTTGCGGTTACGGTGTTATCAATAACTTCAAGCTTACCGTCAGTCCCTACTCCGATTGCTCCGACCACGGTATTGCCTTTAATTGTTCCGGTAACCTTGGCAGGTCCCGTTGAGGTGCCTATCGCAGGTTGAGGGGAGATGTCGGAAGCCCTTACAACATTATTAAGGATGTTAATCTTGTTGACACCAATCATATGGATTACCGGATACGATATAAAGTCAACCGGCGCTATTATCTCGAAGCCCTCCACAGTTACATTGTCGGAGGTTATGGTTATGGTGCCGTGTAGAGTTGTTTGCTGGCCAATCAATGTTATTGGCTTATTAATAACCAAGTCCTCTGTAAATTCCCCTTGAATCGCCGCAATTACACTTCCGGCGCCTGCATGGTCTATTGCTTCCTGAATGCTTCCGAGCGCCGGAACCGACGAGTCGAAAACAGTAACTTGCAGCGCTGCTTTTTTGCTGCTATCGGCAACAGATGTAGCCGTGATTGTCGCCGTACCGCCTTTAATTCCCGTTACAACTCCATTTTCATCCACTGTTGCAATCCCCGTGTCACTGGATGACCAAGTTACATTCTTATTTGTAGCATCTGAAGGATTGACCGTCACCGCTATTTTTACCGTTTTCCCGGCTTGCAGTAATATTGACTTCGGTTCGGCGCTGATGGAACTCACCGGGATGTAGGGATCATAATACTCGGGCGTTGTGGGAGTGACACCCGAACCGCCGCTGTTGTTGGTTACGCTGCCGTTTTTGGGGACTTCTCTGCCGCCGCCCGCGGTCACGCCGGAAGCCCCCTCGTTAGTAATTACGGTATTCGGAGTAGTTACCGAAGTACCATCGGCTCCCGCTTTGGTAGTCACCTTGCGAACTGTGCCGTTTCCGGTTACCTTTGTTTCGGGAGCGGAGGTCTCAATGTTTGACACCTCACCTGCTACATCAATGTTAGTTCCTTCTGCCTGCCCGCCGACTGATATGTCTGTTACTTTTGAGCCTTTTTCAACGGTTATATCGGCTATGCCGCTGCAGCTGACTATAAGCTCATCAAGCGTTGCGTTGCGTATAAGCACCGGGACCTCCGGCACGTTAATCTCCACAGTCCCGATATTGCCTTCGATTACTACCGCGTCATCTCCATCGTCGATAACAATGACTTCAACGTCGGCACCGCCCTCAACGGAGACACGTATATTGCCGTCCACCTTGGAAATAACAACTTTCCCTTCAACGCTGCCGCCCCTGATAATGATGGAGTTCGCACCGCCGCCGCGTGCAACAAGCCTGCCCTTAATCGTAACGTTTTCGAGGGTCAATTCTCCGTCGCCGACACCGTCACCGACGATTAGGTCACCGTTTACCGTGAGGTCTTTTAAAGTGACACCGGGCACGTTAACCATGATGTTTCCATCGGCTACTTTCGTATATACGCCGGGGACTTTTATGTATTCCTTGATGATATTGTATATCAGCTGCGCAAACTCTGCCCTGGTGATATTGGCCTGTGGATTAATCCTGCCGTCCGAGCCCTGTATGTAGCCTGCGTTTATCATGGCGAACACATGGCCCTTCGCCCAGTCGGAAACTTTACTGGCATCTTCAAAAGACTTGGTGGGAAGAGACACAGGCTCAAGCTTCAGGGCTCTTGCGAGCACCAGGAATGCCTGCTCGCGGGTGATAGAGCTTTCGGGGTCCATTTTACCGTTGTAGCCCTGCATTACGCCCATTTTCACCGCTTTTGCTATGTGGCTTGCATACCACTCGGTGCTCTTGACATCCGTGTAGCCGGAAATGTCAGCCTCCTCCGTAGCGCCAAAAGCCCGTGCGATAATCGTTGCCATCTGAGCTCTTGTCAGCGGGCTGTCGGGCATAATCTTGCCGTCATAGCCTGTGAGCAATCCGTTTTCCACAGCGCTTTCCAGTGCTGTCCTGGCCCAGTTGTCGGGCATGTCCGAAAACACGGGAGCAATGTCTAAGGCACTAACGCCCATTACGGGTAACATGCCCAATACCAGGACGAGTGCTAGCAAAATTGAAAAAAGTTTTTTTACCATTGTTTCATCCTCCTAATAATAAACAATATTTAGCATTTGTACCTAATGTGAACATTTCAAAATCAAACGGAGCTGAAGCGAAGGTTCTCTTATGGAAGATTTTTACATTTTTTATATAGTAACAAATGTTTCAAAAGAATTTTATCGAAAACAATCGAAAACTTTTTATTTGAATAATTGTCGCTGGCTGAACGGCGCTTTGCATTCCTTGCACAATTCGGAAACCTTTGAATAAAAAGCAAAAAGGCCGGGGTTTTGGACCCGGCCTTTGTTGTCAGAAGCCGTCATATATACCCTTGACTTTTTAATTAGGCGTTGACCTAATTGAAATTCTGGGCTATAATTTATTTAGGCAATTGACTAATTAGATTTCAGGAGGGATTATAGTGGACAAAACAAAAGTGTTAAAGGCAATTGCGGACGAGACCCGCATGAATATCCTGACCTTGCTATTGCGCCGCAATTATTGCGTCCGTGCGCTGGCAAACGAGCTTGGGCTTACCGAAGCAACCATATCTCAGCATCTAAAGGTCCTACGGGAGGCAGGGCTGCTCGCGGGAGAAAAGCGCGGGTACTTCATGCACTACGATGTGGAGAGGCCGGTGCTGAATGAACTTGCAAAGGAGATTGAGGCTCTGGCTTCCATCGAGCGGGAAACCTGTCATGTGCAAAAGCATGGAAACTGCCCCGCCGCCGGGAAACAGCACTGTCAAAGGAAGGGCCGATGCGACGAGGAAGTAAAGGAATTCTGCCACGGCGGGGAAAGGGGCGAAGGTGACGGACAACATGGGAATTGTCAGTGTAACAAATCTTAAAAAGACCTATGGCGATTTTACAGCCGTGGACGGTATCTCGTTTGAAATTAATGAGGGCGAAATATTCGGCCTTTTGGGCCCAAACGGCGCGGGGAAGACATCCACAATCAATATGATAATCGGCCTTTCCCGCCCCGCTGCGGGGGAGATTCTGGTAGACGGTATCGATGTAAGAACACAGCTTAAAAAGGCGCAGGCTATAATGGGCATAGTCCCGGACGAGAGCAACCTATATAACGAAATGGATGGATTTGAAAACCTCTGTTTCTGCGCCTCGCTCTATGGGATGCGCAAGGAGGAGCGAGAGGCGAAGGCCGTGCGGCTGCTGGAGCAGTTTCGACTTAAAGAGGCCGGTAAACGCCCCTTCAAAGCCTACTCCAAGGGGATGCGCCGCAAGCTGACCATAGCGGCGGCACTTATCCATTCCCCGCGCATTTTGTTCCTGGATGAGCCGACGACGGGAATTGATGTGGAAAGCGCCCGCCAAATCCGTGAAATGATAGCCGGTTTAAAAAAGCAGGGCACGACAGTCTTGCTCACCACCCATTACATTGAAGAGGCCGAGCGCCTCTGCGACAGTATCGCCTTTATTGTTAAGGGCAAAATCGTTGCCTCCGGCAGCGTTCCCGAACTTATGCAGAGCGTGTCGCACGGCCATGCAATCCAGCTTGTTACGGATAAAAACGTCGAAAGCCTTGCCGCCGAGCTGCAAGGCCGTTTTGAGGGCAGCAGGGTCGAAATCCGCCCTGACCGCTCCCTTGTTTTGGTTTCCGAGCGGCGCATTCCCCTGCTGCCGGTTATGGAGTTTTTTGACAAGAAAGGCATTGCCGTGTATGAGGCGAGGGAACTGCGGCGCAGCCTGGAGGATGTGTTCATCAGGCTGACCGGCATTGAATCCGCAGTTCTGAAAAAGGAAAAGGAGAAAGGGGGCGGCGGCCGATGAAAGGCTGGATTGCTTTTTTGAATATTCTAAAAAAAGATGTGAAGACCTACTATCTGAAACCGCCTAATATAAGTTGGGGCATCATCTTCCCCCTCTCCTGGACGCTGATGCAGCTCATCCGCACACCCGGCGGGAGTATTCTTCAGCTTCTCCCCGGCCTGATTTCCATGAGCGTGTTGTTCGGCACAACATCCATGCTCGCCGTCACCATCACCTTCGAGCGCAGCGGCAGGTCCTTTGACAGGCTGCTGCTTGCGCCCATCAGCCTTAGCACAATGGTGCTGGCCAAGATTATGGGGGCAGTTCTGTTCGGCGTATTCAACTCCTTTGTCCCCGTGATTTTCGCCGCCTTTTTTGTCAATCTGAGCGCGGTCAACTGGGCGCTCGTTCTGCCTGCGGTTTTCCTGATTGCCGCAACGTCCACACTGATGGGGCTACTGATTGCGGTGTCGGCAAAACAGGTGTTCGAAGCGCAGACCTTTTCAAACTTCTTCCGCTTCCCAATGCTTTTCCTTTGCGGCCTGTTTGTGCCGCTCTCAAGCGTGCCAATCTTCCTGCGGCCTTTGTCCTACTGCCTGCCGCTCACCTACGGAACCGACATACTAAACGGCGCGATTATAGGCGCAGGCACCCTATCGCCTCTGCTGTGCTTCGGAGTGCTGATTGCCTTTGCGCTCGCGCTGTTTCTGCTTTGCCGCCACAACATAAACCGAAAGTGGATTATGTAAACTCAAAAGCCGGTGGAGCTATATCTAATCGAGTTTCGCTGTTACCGGTAGCAGCTATGAGCCCCGAAAATTGGAGGCAAAAATACAGTATTTTCTGAAAAACGAAAAGCCCCCGGCACTTGAGAGCTTTATCGCTCCCCAGGTGCCGGGGGTTAACCTTATTTATTGTACTTTATTTATTGCGTCTCATCATATATATGAAGAAACGGTGCCCGCAAGCAAAGGGGGTTCTGCTGCATATGAACGAAAACTCCATATTTGCCATCTATTCAAGAAAATCGAAGTACACCGGAAAAGGCGAAAGCATTGAAACCCAAATCGAGCTGTGCCGACAATACATAAACGCGCATTTCGGAGAAAAAGCAGCCGAGAACATTCTTGTCTATGAAGACGAAGGCTTTTCCGGCGGCAATCTCGCCCGACCGGAGTTTAAGAGGATGATGGCGGACGCTCAGTCCGGCAAGTTTTCCGCAATCGTCGTTTATCGTCTCGACCGGATAAGCAGAAGTGTGGGTGATTTTTCGCAGCTTATAGAGACTCTTAATGAAATGAGAATCAGCTTCATTTCAATCAGAGAACAGTTTGATACTTCATCACCAATGGGCCGCGCTATGATGTATATTGCAAGTGTTTTTTCACAACTTGAACGCGAAACAATTGCCGAAAGAATTAGAGACAATATGCAAGAGCTTGCAAAAACTGGGCGGTGGCTAGGGGGTAATACCCCTACGGGATACTGCTCCGAATCGATGGAAAAGGTAACGATAGACGATAAAGTAAAAAGAGCATATAAGCTCAAGTTAGTTCCCGAAGAGGCAGATATTATTGAGCTTATATTTAAAACATTTATTGAAACAAAATCACTGACAAAGACGGATGCTTTCCTCCTCAGAAACGGCATCAAAACAAAGAAAGGAAATAATTTTACTAGGTTCGCGATTAAAACCATTCTAATGAATCCGGTCTATATGATTGCCGACGAGGACGCATATTTGTACTGGTCACAACACTCCGACGCACTGTTTTCCGACAAATCCGAATTTGACGGAAAGCGCGGAATAATGGCCTATAATCGCACGATACAAAGACCAGGCAAAGCAATAAAATATCGTCCAATTTCTGAGTGGATAATATCCGTAGGGTTTCATCCCGGAATTGTTCCCGGCGCCACATGGATACTTGCTCAGGAACTTCTTACACGAAATCGGTCAAAGCAATTCCGTAAACCACGCAGCAATGTAGCCCTGCTATCTGGTCTCCTCGTTTGCGGCAATTGCGGAGATTATATGCGCCCGAAACTTACTAAGAGGACCAATTCTAACGGTGAATTTATATATACATACATGTGTTCCACCAAGGAAAGAAGCACCAGCACCCGTTGTAATATTAAGAACTTAAACGGCAACACTTTGGATAAAGTAATAATCGAAGAAATAAAGAAACTCCCAAGAGATGACAGTGATTTTCTTGTACAGCTTTCAAAAACACACAAGGCGATTGAAGAGAGCGCAAGGAGTTATGAAACCTGTTTAGAGAGTTTAAAAAAGGAGTTATCGCAGTGCACTAAAGAAATGGATGTATACTTAAAAACCCTAACCATTGCAGAAGGAGAGGCCGCGGGAAAGCACATCATTGATAAAATTAATGAGCTGGACAAAAGGCTTCAATCAATCAGAGTTCGCATTGATGAAATGACGCAATTAGCACAAAGTCATGCATTATCTCAGATGGAATTCGACCTTATTAAAGACTTATTAGCCAGATTTCAAGTAACGATTGACGACATGTCCGTAGAAGAAAAGCGCAGTATTCTCCGTACATTTATAAAAAGGATAGTATGGGACGGTAAGCGAATATCTTTGTTTCTCTTTGGCTCCGACGATGGTATCAGGCCGGATGCACCTTTTCATACGAACAATGGCTTCAACAAGAGTACAAAAATTGAACCGAACAAAGAAAAGGTGTTCGATACATCAGCTGACGTTCCTCTATGTGAGCATAGCATTTTCAATACACCTTGAAGCATAGGTAGCAAGACGTACGCCTTTTTCCGGTTTGTATGTCGAAATTCCCTTTATAAGCCCTATAGTTCCGATTGAGATCAAATCGTCCTGGTCGTCAGTCTGGGTGTAGTATTTCTTTATTATGTGCGCAACAAGGCGAAGGTTATGCTCAATGAGTACATTGCGCGCCTCCATATCCCCCTGCATGTAGAGCCTGACATAGTGCTGTTCCTCGGCGGCGCTAAGCGGTCTTGGGAACGAGCCGCCGTTCGCGCCCAGTCTAAGCATAAGAAAGGCGCCATTTAACAGTAATGCAAACGCAGCCGATAACATATACATATTCCTTTCAACAGTAGTGGTACAGTTTATTCGCAAGCCGCAAGTCCTAATTACTGACAAAAGCGTCACTTATGCCGACACTTTTCGCGAGCACCAAGGTCAAATCCGCTTACGCAAATCTTTCAATAAACCTCTGTAACATGGCGGAAACCTCGGCGCGGGATGCTTCGGCGCGCGGATTTAAGTTCCTGTTTCCGTCTCCGCGTACGATTTCCGCGCCCAAGGCCCAGCGAAGGGCGTCAAGGGCATAATTCGAGATATCCGCCGCGTCACTGTACGAATTAACATCAATATCCCAGGCGGCCAAAACATCATGGCCTTTATACCGCGCATATCGGTAAAGCATCACGGCAAACTGCTCGCGGGTGACGCCGTCGCCAGGGTCGAAGCGGCCGTTACCGGTTCCCAGCAGGATATTGTTTGCCGCCGCCCAGGCCACAGCGTTACCGTACAATGAGCCGGCGTCCACGTCGATAAAGGCAGGCGTATAGCTTCCTTTATCGCCGCTCAGGCGGAACAAGACAGCCGCGGCCTCGGCTCTCGTCATGCCCGCATGCGGCCTGAAGATGTCGGGGGTATCAACGCTCATCAGCCCTAATCGGCAAACGTAAAGGACATTATCGTAAAACCAGTCGGTCGGAGCGACGTCGTTAAATGGATTGACGATTCTGAAGGAAGCCGCGATAGTATGCCTTTCCCACACATTCTTAAAGGTATAGGACGATACGGCGCCCACATTCACCCCATCCACCAGAACCTCCGCAATCTCATAGCCCTTGTCGGCGGTAATGGTATAGGTTTTGCCGCCGCCTTCCTCAACCTGGACGCTTCCGCCCGGACTGATGCTACCGCCTTCGCCCGCCGTTGCACTGATGGTAAAGTAATTTATGCTCGGTTCATCCACCGTAAAGCTTGCGTTCACCGCGGTTGTGCCGCCCTCGGCGGTCTGGATGAGCAGAATTGCACTATACGTTCCCGCTGCAAGGCCGGTTGCTGGCTGTACCGTGAACGTGCTTGTGCCGCCTGCCGGGATAGCCTGCGAAGTGTATGTCACATTGAAGTCCGTCCCGCCGCACGTCACCGTATATCCGGTCACATCGCTGTTGCCGTTGTTTGAAATAGTGACCGTTTGCGCTGCTGTGGCAGCCGAATACCCCGCCGTCCGCTTGCCGAAGTCGAGGTTTGCGGGCGACGCGCTTATATCGTAGGTTCTGGCGATACCCGAAGCCGTGATGACAATGTCGCCCGTAACTGGGTCAATGTGGAGCGCGCCCGTTAAGCCGTCATATGTATAACCGGCCGCAAGCGGCACTCCGCCCATCGTCACCTCGACGGTTTCGGGCGGCTTGTACCCTCCGGCGGAAACGAGCGTCACATCAAAGGCACCGCCGCCGGCAACATGGAAGGTTGAATGGTTCGGGCTTAAGTTTGTCAAATTGTAGTTGACCACAAAGGCCGAGCCCGGTTCCGGTACAAATTCATTGGTCCGGCCGGAGGCAATCGTGGCGATATAGAAATCCGAAGTATATGTCGCGGAAGAGTTGCCGGCGGGCAGATAGAAATAGAGCCTGCCGTCGGCATCGGTCCTGAGGCCGGTTTTGCCGTAGCCCGCCGCCATGCCGCCGAAGGCGATACCCGACTCCGGTATGGCCGTATTAACATCCGATAAGGTAAGCGTAGTCAGGTGGACGGGCGCACCGCTACCGTTCGTCAGCGCCCCTTCGACGTCCACGCCGCCGGTTGCCTTGACGCTGCCTCCGGAGATAGCGACGCTTGCGCCATTCCCGCCGACGCCCACACCACCACTTCCGCCCGTAGCTATGACCGTGCCGCCCGATATGGTAACGCTGCACGCTTGCAAGCCCTTGAATCCGCCGACGCCCACACCGAAATTTCCGCCCGTGGCTATGACCGTGCCGCCGGAAATAACGACGCTTGCGTCATGTGCGCCGATGCCCATGTTCCAGGATCCCTCTGCTCCTCCCGTGGCTGTAACCGTGCCGCCCGATATGGTAATGCTGCATCCTTTTTTAGCCATGTCTCCGCCGATACCAGCATTGCCACCATCACCCGTGGCTGTGACCATACCGCCTTCTATAACAATTTCGTCACAGCTGCCGCAATAGCCGCCGCCGATGCCCGATCCGAGATCACCTGCTTCTGCGGTAATTACACCGCCTGAAATCGTAATTTTTCCGCCGTCTCCAAAATAGCCGCCGCCGATACCCGCGCCATTGGTGCCGCCTTTTGCCTCAATCACACCGCCTAAAATTGTAATTTCTCCGCTTTTTTCCTCAAAGCCGCCGCCGGTTGCTTTGAGAGTTCCCTCTCCGCCGATGATAAGCGTCGCGCCATCCGCACACCTGATTGCCGGACAATAATCACCGCCGTAAAGCGTGCTCTCCGTCCCGTTCTTCAGAATAAGATATGCACAGGAAGATTCTCTTACCTCAATCGGGGTGTCCCTAAATCCAGAATAAATGATTTCTACCCTGTCCAGAGTAATGTTGACCGGGCTTTCGGGGGTGCCGCCCGCTACGACAATACGGTTTGTATAGGTCTGTACAATCGTTGCCACCGTGTAATCACCGGGTTCTAAAAAGGTCAGGACGCCGTCGACATAGGTATAGCCGCCGGGGGGCCCGCCCGTAACATAAAAATCTGCCGCCCGCTCCGCAACAGGCAACAGCCAGACCACTAAAGCGCACAGCAGAAGTTTTAAAATTTCTTCATCCTCACTTTTCATCCCTTTCCCCTTAAATTCCACGCCGCAGCGCGGAGCGTATGCGGGAATATCGTTTGAGTTCGAAAAACCAATTGCAGTCGCCTGGCGGAGATCGTTCCGCGGTGCCCGTCCCGGGGCTGCGGTTCCTGTAATCACGCTTCCGTCCAGGGGCTGTTGCCAAATTTATACCGTAAAGAAAGAAAATCCCTATGATAGATTTTCTTCTATCATAGGGTAAATTTCGGGTTTTGAAA
>DUPK01000070.1 GCA_012838345.1 Clostridiales bacterium
ATGCGCACACTGGTCATTGGCGGCGGAGCCTCGGGCAAGAGCGAGTATGCCGAGGAGCTGTTCGCCACCCTTGAGGGCACAAAATACTATATAGCGACGATGATGCCTTACGGCGAGGACAGCCTCGCCCGCATAGAAAAGCACCGCAAGGCAAGACGCGACAGGGGTTTTCATACCATTGAGCGCTATACCGACCTTGCGGAGCTCAGCTTGCCCTCAAGAGGAGCCATACTGCTTGAATGCCTCGGCAATCTCACGGCAAATGAGCTTTTTTACAAGGGTGCCTCAGAAGAGAGCGCCGCCGAGGTCATTTTGAGGGGTATCGACAAGCTCTCCGCTCAGGCGGACAACCTTGTCGTCGTCACAAACGAGGTTTTTTCCGACGGTATTAAGTACGATGAGGGCACCCTCGCCTATATGCGCACGCTTGCTTTCTTAAACAGGAAGCTTGCCGGGAGTTTTGACGCGGTCATAGAGGTTATGTGCGGCATACCCGTCGCTTTGAAGGGGTGGGCAAGCTGAAAATCCTGAAAGGCGTAGTGCTCGGCATCTCGATGTTTTCGCGCATACCGGTTCCGCAGCTTGATTGGTCTGAAGATAATATGCGCTATATGTTCTGCGGTTTTCCGCTGGTCGGCGTCAGCATAGGCCTTCTCATATGGCTCTGGACCTATATCTGTACCGCCCTTAATTTCGGTATTGTCATCAGGGCCGCGGGGCTTACCCTGATACCTATTGCTATTTCGGGCGGGGTGCACCTGGAAGGCTTCTGCGACGTATCCGACGCCCTGGCAAGCCGCGCCGATATGGAAACAAAGCGCCGGATTATGAAGGACCCGCACATAGGCTCCTTTGCCGCCATATCGCTCGGCGCGTATTTTCTAATTTATTTTGCGATTTGCTGTGAGCTGCCGATAGACAGGCGGACGCTCCCCTCGCTCATACTCATACCTGTTCTGGCCCGCGCACTGAGCGGGCTTTCGGCGATATTTTTTCCCTCCTCGTCGGCAAAAGGGCTTCTGAACTCCTTCAAGGAGGCTTCGGACAGGGGGATAACTGTATTTGTGCTGCTTACTTTTGCGCTTTTGTCCCTTTCGCTTATGACCGTTGTGTATCCCAAGGCCGGTATTTCGGCCTTTGTAATGTCGGCTCTCTGCCTGCTGACGCTGTTTTTCACCTCGAAAAAGCAGTTCGGCGGAATGAGCGGCGACCTCTCCGGATGGTTTCTCTGCATTTCGGAGATAATGATGCTCGTAGGACTTACTGTTGCGATTAAGGTGTGAAGGATGATACTTGTTTTTGGTGGCTTTGCCTCGGGCAAGCGCGATTACGTAAAAGAGGAGCTCGGCTACACCGACGCCGAAATCTCCTCCGATGTCTATGATAAGGCGCCCGTACTTTACAATCTGCACGAGCTTATAAACACAGATGCCGACTCGGAGCGCTACCTTCCGGAGCTTTTGAAGAAAGAGGTTATTATCTGCAACGACATAAGCTGTGGAATAGTACCGCTTGACAGGGCCGAGCGTGAAAAGCGCGAGGCGGTCGGGCGGCTTCTTATCCGCCTTGCAGCCGAAGCCGAGAGGGTCGTGCGCATACAGTGCGGACTGCCGCAGCTCATAAAGGGCTAAGCCATGGAAGTTATCCTGCTGCGCCACGGCAAGACAAAGAGCAATCTGGAGCGGCGCTACATTGGCAAAACGGAGGAGCCCGTAAGCGGCGAGGGGATAAGGCAGCTTGAAGCCCTGGGCGTCTTCCCCTGCGTAAAGCGTGTCGCCGTGAGCCCCCGCCTGCGCGCAAGGCAGACCGCCGAGATTCTGTTCCCGAACGCGGTGCAGCTTATCTACGAGGGGCTTGCGGAGATGGACTTCGGGATTTTTGAGGGTAAAAACTTCGCGGAGCTTGCCGATGACCCCGACTACGTAAGCTGGGTTGAAGGCGGCTGCCTCGGCAAATGTCCCGGCGGCGAGAGCCGCACTGAATTTATTGAGAGAACCTCCGAGGCTTTCATAAAGGCCCTTTCAGATTCCGTAAAACTAGGCGAGGATAGGCTCATTGTCGTCGCGCACGGCGGCACGATAATGACCGTCGCAAGCGAGTTTTCCGAGCCGCGCTGCGATTATTTTGACTGCCGCGCCGAGCACGGCGAGGGCTTTCGCTTTACCTTTACCGGCTTTGACGGGCGCGGAAGACCGCGCCTTATTAACCGTATCTACCTGAAGGAACTAAAGCTATGTTGACTCTTTACGCTCTGCTTACTGGCTGCGTGCTTGATATTCTGTTCGGAGACCCGGTGGGTATTCCGCATATAATAGTCGGAATAGGCAAGCTGATTGATTTGCTGGAAAGGCTGATTCGCAGTGTCCTCCCCAAAACACCCGGGGGAGAACTCTGGGGCGGGGGGATTTTGGCCTTTCTCACCATAGCGGTCTCAGTGCTGCCGGTCTGGGCGGCGCTGTATTTTCTGGGGCTTGTGCACCCGCTCGCGCGGCTTATTCTTGAAGCGCTCATATGCTGGCAGTGCCTTGCCGCCCGCTGTCTTGCCGACGCGGGAAATAAAGTTTATAAGGAGCTTATAAAGCCGGACCTTGACGCCGCGAGACGGGAAGTCGGCTACATAGTCGGGCGCGATACATCAAGGCTCGACGAAAAAGGTATAAGCCGCGCCACCGTCGAGACTATTGCCGAGAACACTAGCGACGGCGTGATTGCGCCGCTGATTTTCATGGCCATAGGCGGCGGGGTGCTCGGAGTTATGTATAAGGCCGTAAACACCATGGACAGCATGGTCGGCTACAAAAACGAGCGCTACCTGTACTTCGGCAGGGCTGCGGCAAAGCTCGACGACGTTTTCAATTTCATCCCTTCGCGCATCTCGGCTTTGCTCATGATACCGGCTTCGCTTATCGTCCGCCTCGACGCTAAAGGCGCCCTGCGCATTTTTCTCCGTGACCGCAATAACCATTTAAGCCCGAACTCGGCTCAGACGGAGTCCGCGGTTGCGGGCGCTCTCGGGGTGCAGCTCGGCGGCAGCAATATATATTTCGGGAAACAGGTGCAAAAACCGACGATAGGGGACGCCCTGCGCCCCATAGAGCCCGCCGACATTCTGCGCGCAAGCCGGCTTATGTACTGCACGTCGGCTTTGGGGCTTTTGCTTTGTACACTTATCAGAGGGAGTATTTATTTATGGCTTTGATACACGGCGGCGACGTTGAGAGCTTTATACGCTATTACGGCAGGGAGCCAATAGATTTCTCCGCCAACAGCAATCCTCTCGGCCTGCCCGAATCCGCAAAAAGGGCGGTCATCGAATCGCTTGAAACCGCTGACCGCTACCCGGACCCCCTCTCCAGAAGGCTAAGGGAGGCGCTCTCCGGGCATTATAACGTACCCGTGGAAGGGATATTCTGCGCTGCGGGCGCGGCCGAGGTGATTTTCCGCCTGGCCGCGGCGACTCGCCCGGGAAAGGCGCTGCTTATCGCCCCCGGCTTTGCCGAGTACGAGATTGCGCTAAATACCGTCGGCTGCGAGCTGCTGTTTTACTACCTTGAGCCCGAGAGGGATTTTATTCTGACCGAGAGCTTTCTCGCCGAAATTTCGGAGGATTTGGACGTTATTTTTCTCTGCAATCCGAACAACCCCACCGCAAAGCTCATAGATCCGGAGCTTTTGCTCCGCATTGCGGACACCTGCCGCGAGAAGGGCGTGCTTCTTGTCCTTGACGAGTGCTTCAACGGCTTTCTGAGCGAGCCGGATAAGCGCTCGATGCGCCCCTATTTGCGTGAATACCCGAACCTCGTTATTCTGGGCGCTTTTACGAAAATCTACGGGATGGCGGGGCTCCGCCTCGGCTACTGCTTTAGCTTTGATTTTGAGCTTATAAAGTCG
Source organism: Clostridiales bacterium (assembly GCA_012838345.1). Lineage (GTDB taxonomy): Bacteria > Bacillota > Clostridia > Oscillospirales > Oscillospiraceae > DUPK01. The sequence continues at coordinate 3,892 of DUPK01000070.1, forward strand.
CTCGAGAAGGTCGGGCAGCCCTGGTGCGTGTCCTCGGTTGCCTCAGCCGCGGGGATTGCGGCGCTCGGTGACAGGGAATACCTAAAGCGCTCGCTTGAGCTTATTAATGAGGAACGCGAGTTTCTCACGCAGGGGCTTGAGCGCTGCGGAGTAAGGGTAATCGGCAGCAGCGCCAACTTTATTTTTTTCCTAAGCCACGTGCCGGACTTGGGTTCCCTCTGCCGCGAAAAGGGCTTTCTTATACGCGACTGCTCAAACTACAGGGGGCTTACGAAGGGCTATTACCGCATAGCCGTCCGAGGGCGCGAGGAAAATATAAAGCTCCTTGAAGCCATATCTCATATAATAAAAGCGGGGTCCTGATAAAATGATGCACGTTTATTACGGAGACGGCAAGGGCAAGACGACCGCCGCCCTTGGGCTTGCCCTTCGTGCGGCGGGCCACGGAAAAAAGGTCGTCATAGTTCAGTTCCTGAAAAACTCGCCCACGGGCGAGGAAGCCTCGTTTAAGCATTTGCCCGACATCACGCTGCTGCGCGGCAAGGCAGGCAAGGCATTTACCTTCACGATGGACGAAGTGGAAAAGCAGGAAACGAGGCTTATACACAACTCAAATTTGGAGCGCGCCCTGTCGCTTGTTTACGCGGGCGCTTGCGATATGCTCATACTCGACGAGGGCATGGACGCTGTGCGCAAGGGACTTGTCGACGAAGCGCTCATAAGGCGCCTTGTTTTCGAAAGGCCTGAAAACTTAGAGCTTGTCGTGACCGGTCACAAGCCCGTTCAGTGGCTGCTCGACGCCGCCGGCTATGTTACAGAGATGGTCAAGAAAAAGCACCCCTTCGACAGGGGCGTCGCGGCAAGAGAGGGCATAGAGTTCTGATTTCATAATTTTACGCCGCCCCTCAAAGGAGCGCTTTTTCCTATATCGTCCCCGCTTAGGGGAGGTTTTATATGTATAAATAAAACATGGGCTGCAGCATTTTGCTGCAGCCCTATTTATAATTTGGTAAAAGTGAGGATGCCTTGCGTTACCGGGTATTAATACATTCCCATGTCGCCGCCGGCGGGTGCTGCCGGGGTCTTGGGTTCGGGCTTGTCGGCTACGAGAGCCTCGGTGGTCAGCACCATGGACGCCACGGAAGCGGCGTTCTCAAGAGCGGAGCGACAGACCTTCGCCGGGTCGACTATGCCTGAGTCTATCATGTTGCAGTAGACCTCGTTGGCAGCATCGAAGCCGTAGTTCTTGTCACCGGAATTCTTAATCTTCTCCTTTACCTTGTCGAGGATTACCGAGCCTTCGAGGCCTGCGTTGGCCGCAATCTGGCGGATGGGCTCCTGAAGGGCGGCGGCAACTATCTTGACGCCGGTTTTCTCGTCGCCCTCAAACTTGTCGATTACCTTCTCAATTGCAAGCGCCGCGTTGACATAGACGGTGCCGCCGCCGGGAACTATGCCTTCCTCAACCGCGGCGCGGGTTGCGTTCAGGGCGTCCTCTATTCTCAGCTTCTTCTCCTTCATCTCGGTCTCTGTGGCCGCGCCGACCTTAATGACCGCTACGCCGCCGGAGAGCTTGGCAAGGCGCTCCTGCAGCTTCTCTTTATCGTATTCGGAGGTGGTAACTTCAATCTGCTTGCTGATTTGGGCGACTCTGGCCTTAATCGCCTCAGAATCGCCGGCGCCGTCGACAATAATGGTGTTCTCCTTGTTGACCTTAACCTGACGGGCGGTACCGAGCATGGAGACGGTGGCGTCCTTGAGCTCCATACCGAGGTCGGAGGAGATGACCTGGGCGTCTGTGAGGATGGCGATGTCCTGAAGCATTTCCTTGCGCCTGTCGCCAAAGCCGGGAGCCTTTACGCAAACGCAGGTAAAGGTGCCGCGAAGCTTGTTGAGTATAATCGTGGCAAGGGCCTCACCCTCTACGTCCTCGGCAATGATGAGGAGCTTGCGGCTCTCCTTGACGATCTGCTCAAGCAGGGGCAGCAGGTCCTGGATATTGCTTATCTTCTTGTCGGTGACAAGGATGTAGGGGTTATCAAGGACAGCTTCCATCTTCTCGCTGTCGGTTATCATATAGGGGGTAATATAGCCGCGGTCAAACTGCATGCCCTCGACTATCTCGCTGTAAGTCTCGGCAGTCTTGGATTCCTCGACGGTGATGACGCCGTTCTGGGATACCTTCTCCATCGCCTCGGCTATGAGCTTACCGATGACCTCGTCGCCGGAGGAAATGGTGCCGACGCGGGCGATGTCCGCGGTGCCGCTGACGGGCTGGGAGCAGGCTTTGATGGCTGCCACAGCTTCTTCAACGGCCTTCTGGATGCCGCGGCGCATAACCATGGGATTGGCACCCGCGGCGACATTCTTCATGCCCTCGCTGACTATGGCCTGGGCAAGCAGGGTTGCGGTCGTCGTGCCGTCGCCGGCGACGTCGTTGGTCTTCGAGGCGACTTCCTTAAGAAGGCTTGCGCCCATATTCTCAAACGCGTCCTCAAGCTCTATTTCCTTTGCTATGGTAACACCGTCGTTGGTGATAAGAGGCGAGCCGTACTTTTTATCAAGCACAACGTTGCGGCCCTTGGGCCCGAGCGTGATTTTTACGGTATCCGTAAGGTGGTTGATTCCGCGCTCCAGAGCACGGCGGGCATCTTCGTTATAAATAAGCTGTTTTGCCATATTAATTATTACCTCCTGATGATGTTTCTCTTATAATCTGTGCAGAAGCATGCTTACTCGACTATTGCCAAGATGTCGGACTGGCGAACGATTGTGTATTCGGTTCCATCTATCTTAACCTGCGTTCCGGAATACTTACCGGTTATGACCTTGTCACCGACTTCCACGGTCATCTCAACTTCATGTCCGTCGACAACGCCGCCGGGGCCGACAGCGATGACTTCAAACACCTGAGGCTTCTCCTGAGCGGAAGAGGTCAGTATAATGCCGCCCTTTGTAGTCTCTTCGGCCTCAACCTGTTTTAAGATTACTCTGTCTGCCAATGGAACGAGTTTCATGCGTATACCTCCTGATATTAATAGATTTTTGATTGACTTTTATTTTTTGTTATCGTGTTAATTGCGTTAGCACTCTTGACGCAGGAGTGCTAACGCAATTGTAATAATAAGCCATGCGTCTAAATTTTGCAAGAGGTTTCTTCAAAAAAATAATAAAATTATTGTAAATTTTTTGTTACCAATGGGTTCCGCGCGGGAAAAAGAAGCGCAGGGCGGAGGGCGCGACCCTAAAATCGGCGACTTTGCTCTCCTGCATCTCTCCGTCTATGTTAATCACCATTTTCTCCGCGCTTTCGACCCGGAGGTAAGGCCCGCGGTGGTAGGTCACGATGTCCCGGGGCAGCTCCTTGTATCTGCCGCTTTTATACTTGCCTATGAGCTTGGCAAAGGTGAGGCGCGGGACCTTCCTTACTATGAGAAAATCGAGCTGGCCGTCGTCGGGCTCGGCATCCGGTATGGGGTTGAAGCCCCCGCCGTAGTATCGCCCGTTGCAGGCGCAGATGAGTGAAAACTCGCCCTTAAGCGCCGTGCCGTCGAGCCTCACCGTGAGGGACCTGCCGATGCCCTTAATAAAGTTTACCAAAGTTGAGAAAATATATGCACGCCGGCCGGAAATAAAGGGAAGGCGCGAGTACTTGTGCACGTCTGTGCCAATGCGCGCGTCGATGCCGACGGAGCATATGTTTATGCTGTATCGCCCGTTGCAGTCTATAAGGTCGATTTTGCTCTCCACGCCGTCAAGGAGGTTTTCAAAGCTATTAAAGAGCTCTGCCCCCGTGCCGAAGATTCTGCAGAAATCATTCCCCGTGCCCATGGGGTAGTGGGTGAGAGCCACGTTGGGAAGCCCCGCCGCCCCGTTTACGCACTCGTTGAGCGTGCCGTCCCCTCCGCAGGCGTAGACGCGCATTTCAGCCCCGTCCAGGGCGCGCTTCTTTATCGCCGCACATGCGTCCATCGGCCCCTTTGTCACGTAAATCTCATAGGGCTCATTGAGCCTTCTATCCATTGCGCTGTGGATGAGGCGGCTGACAGTCTCAGTCTTATCAGTGCCGCCCGCCACGGGATTGATTATAAACAGATGTTTCATTTTGCTCACCGCCTATAAATACATAAAGAGATCGCATTTTATCATACCGTTGTAAAGCTTTCTCTTCCTGTCGGCGGTTTCGCCGAAATTCAGCTCGAACTCGGTATGCGAGGTGAGAAGGTAGAGCTTCCAGTCCTCAAGCGCGCGGAAAGCCCTGCCGAAGGCCCGATAGAGCTCCTCGGCCTCCTTCTTTTCCATTATGCGTTCGCCGTAAGGGGGATTTGTCACGATAAGTCCGCCCGAAGTTTCGCGCCTGAACTCTCTCGCGTCCGCGACTTCGAAGGCCACTATGTCCGAAACCCCGGCGCGCTGCGCGTTTGATTTTGCAATCTCTATGCTTTTTTTGTCTATATCGCCGCCCCAGATTCGGTATTCGCCGCTAAACTCCCGCGCTCTGGCGGCCTTGCGCTCTTCTTCCCAGACGAAGTTCGGAATAAGCGGCCAGGTCTCCGCCTCGAAGCGGCGGAAAAGCCCGGGTGCCCTGTTTTTCGCGGCAAAGGCCGCCTCAATGACGATGGTGCCGGAGCCGCAGAAGGGGTCGTTAAACTCCTCTTTACCGCGGTAGCGCGAGAGCTTTACCATCGCGGCGGCGAGAGTCTCGCGCAGCGGCGCCGCGTTGCCAAGTGGCCTGTAGCCGCGCTTGTGAAGCCCCACACCGCTTGTATCAAGGTAGAGCGAGGCTCTGTCCTTCATTAACATGAAGCTAATCTGGAATTTCGGCCCGCTCTCCTCAAACCAGGAAATTTTGTACTTGCTCTTAAGCCGCTCCACCACGGCCTTCTTGACTATCGCCTGGCAGTCGGGGACCGAGAAGAGCTTTGAGTTCAGTGAGTGGCCCTTGACGGGGAAGGCCCCGTCTTTTGGGATGAAGTTTTCCCAGGGCAGCGCCTTCGTACCCTCGAAAAGCTCGTCGAAGGATTTAGCGTCAAATTCACCTACAAGTATCTGAACCCTCTCGGCGCAGGCTAGGTTTATATTGGCCCTTGCTATAAGCTCCGCTCCGCCGCTAAAGAGCACCCGACCGTTTTCGGCCTGGATGTTCTCGGCCCGGAGCCTTTTAAGCTCGTCGGACACCAGACTCTCCAGCCCGAAAAGGCAGGGCGCTGAAAGTTTCATCTCCATTTTATCTCCTTAATAGCGCCTTTGTTTTCAATTAGACATTTTTACTTATAATACTGCACATTGTATA
>DUPK01000071.1 GCA_012838345.1 Clostridiales bacterium
AGCCCTTGTCAAGCCTCTTTATTTTCCCAGCTTAACTCCTGCCAAGCCCTTCCGCCCCCCAGGGCGCCCAGTTAATATACCACCTCTTCCTCGCCTTGTCAACACCTTTTTCTCCTCTTTTCAAAAAAATATTCCGGCTTTATCCGGGACACACTCGCTAGACGAAAATCATATATAAATTAATGTATTTGCACAATATGTTGAATTATATCCTATATTCCCTATTCCCCAATAAGATATAAAACCAAAATACGAGGTTTGCATTTATAAGCCTCCGGCATCCCATTTCAGCGCAGCACCATGAGCCGTAAGGGGCCTTCTCATATTCCCCCTACGGCTCACGTTAAGACTGCGCCCATAAAAGGGCGCCGTCGGAATAAGCTTTTTTAGCCCGAGTCTCTGAACTGAAAGAAAAAGTGGACCGCCGGGAGCAGGATATTCCGGCATTTAAGCAGCAAATCCTGCTCCCTATTATCCCCAAGTCAGCGCTCGCAGCGCCCGCAGTTATTGCACACCCCGGTGGTCTTACATGGAGGCAGCTTTAAAAGCCTCTTGTAAAAATCAGCCGACAGTTGTGGAGGCGAGCTCTCTTCATGAGTTTCTCCGGCCTTATCCTCAGGTGGCTTCCCTTTTTCGTTCTCTTTGCTTACCACTGACGATAGTCCTTCAGGCTCTCGGCGCGGGCTTTTTTCGCAAGCTCGGTGTAAAGTCCGTACTCATGCTCCTCAACGCACTGCATATAGGCCGGATCGACACGCTCATTCCTCGGCAGCGGCACATCCTGGTCGATGAGGATGTTCTGTACCTTATTAATGTCAACATCGCGCACCTTCGTGCCGTCGCCAACCGCCACGGCAGCGGCAACGCCGGCAGCCTGTCCGGTACCAACGCACTGCGGTATGAGATTGAGCCAGTCGATAGCAACGTCGTCCGCCGACAGGTGACGTCCCGGACAGAGGAGGTTTTCTACCTTCTGCGGCAGAATCGCCCTGTAGGGTATCTCGACGGGGCCGCAATCGTTTATCTGGCAAATTGTCGAATGCCAGGCTATGACGTCGTCGAAATGGCTTGCAAACGCCCAATCGTTGGCGGTCATTATATACTCGCCTTTAAGCCTGCGGCTGCAGCGCGCGCCGAGCTGAGGAGCTATGTCGAACAGGAAGGCTTCGCGGAAAGCCATAGGAACGGATTCCCTGAGATAATCGAGAACGTCGCGGAGCGTATCGCGGGTGTTCATCTCGGTCTCGGTCAAATCCTTTATGGATGTGCAGTCCCTGTTCGGATGCCAGTTGTTAACCCAGCAGACATCGTTCTGGTTTGAGGGCAACGGCATGCACCTGAAGCCCGCAAGATTCGTCAGCTGGTTTCTAAGCTCAGCGGCCGCCTGCGGACGGGTCCTCTTCCATTCTTCGAACAGATCCCAGTTTACACCGCCTATGCGCCACACAAGCGCCGTGGTGCTAGACCTTGTGTTGGCGTCGGCAAGGCTTGAATACGGTGTGCCCGTCTGGCTGAACAGGTCTCCGTCACCGGTAGCGTCGATAACCACTTTCGCGTAAATGGCCTTGCGCCCCTCTTTGCTCTCGAATATTACGCCCTTGACTTCGTTGCCTTCCATAATCGGCTTTGTTCCCCAGCTATGGCAGAGCACCTTTATGGCGTCCCTGTGCTCGAGCAGCATCTTATCCATTTCTATCTTCAACTGGTTCGGCTCAAAATAGACCGAACGGACCAGCCGGTGGGGGGCATTGCGGCTTACACAGTCGTGCAGCGCCTTCCATGCATCCAGCAGCACGGGGTCCTCGCTGCCAATCTTATCAAGCCCGGGGCCGCGCACCGCGCCCGGAATCTTGGAAAGGCGAGTGAACCACTCCTCCTGCAGGCCGCGCACGAAGGACATGTTGTACCAACTGAGGTCCGGCACCATTATTACGTAGCCGCCGGTCGCGTCGCCGCCCATATAGCCGTAACGCTCCATCAGGATAATATCCTTTGCTCCCGCACGCGCCGCCGCTATGGCCGCGCTGTGTCCGGCGGCTCCACCGCCGACCACGAGGATGTCGCACTCGTCAAATACGGGAATGTCTTGCGCAGGCTCTCTGTAAAGTTTGCTCATTTGTTTTCCTCCTTTTGATTTTTGAATATATTCATTATATCATCTCTTATTTGAGGCTAGGAGTTCATTTTTTTAATTATACATACGAGCAAGGAATGAATTATAACCGTGAGATAAAGCAGTTCGCCTTTTCCCGCACTCGACAGATTGCTGCCCCTCACAAATCCCGCTGCCACCGGCACCAAATCCTGAGAGGGGGCGAAGCTTTCAGCATTTCTGCCAAGAGGCGGCCGGGAAATCACTGGAAGATTATTCTACTTTCCTATTGACAACGGCGCTGTCCCTCTAGTATAATTCCATACAATTAAATTTCGGTAAAGCGATGAAGAAGGAAAGTAGGCGGCGCTATCTTGCCAGGGAGGGCCTGTCACAGACTGGAAGCAGGCCTGAAGAAAATTCCGTTGAAGTTCCCTTCCGAGCTCGCTCTTTGAACGGCCTTTGGCCCAGGTAGAGGAGCGCGGGTATTCCGCCGTTATACGGATAGGATATGAACACGTATCCGAAAAGAGTGCGCATAACTGTATTACTCTATTGTTATGCGAATTTGGGTGGTAACGCGGAAGCTTCGGCCTTTCGTCCCTGTGTATAGGGATGAAAGGCTTTTTTGTTTATTCAAATCGAGGCTCCGCCCCGAAATGCACAGAGTAAAAATCATAAAAAGGAGATTGAGACTATGTTCGGATTGCCTGACCCCTCAATATGGCTTGCCTATTTACTGTGTATCGGTTCGACGGTTCTGTGTGTCGTCTACGGCGTCCTCAATTGGAACAGAGACGGCGACGAAGATAAGGAGGATGGTAAATAATGACCTATATTTTCATAAGTCTCGCCGCATATGCGCTGATTATGGTCCTGTTCGGATATATTGGCTACAAAAAGACCAAGGATTCAAGCGATTACCTGCTGGCCGGCAAGGAGATGCACCCTATCGTCATGGCCCTGTCCTATGGTGCCACCTTCATAAGTACCTCGGCCATCGTCGGCTTTGGCGGAGCCGCTGGACAGTTCGGGCTCGGGCTCATCTGGCTGACAGCGTTAAACATACTGGTAGGCGTTTTTATCGCCTTTGTGGTTTTCGGAAAAAAGACCAGAGAGCTGGGCCACAGGCTCGGAACAAGCACCATGCCGGAACTTTTCGCAAGGCGCTTTAACAGCGGCTTTATGCAGGGCTACTCGGGCTTACTTATATTTGTGTTCATGCCGATATACGCCTCGGCGGTGCTCAAAGGCATTGTGGATTATGTGTCAAACTACACCGGCCTTAGCTTCGGTACCGTCCTTATTATCGTCTCGGTTTTGACGGCCGTATTTGTCGTCACCGGCGGCCTTAAAGGAATAATGTACGCAGACGCCTTCCAGGGCAGCCTGATGTTCGCCGGCATGGCCTTTCTCATAATCTACACATATGCAATGCTCGGCGGCGTCACGCGCGCAAACGAGGCGCTGGCAAGCCTTCCCACCATGCCCGGAGTCGCGGAGCAGACAGCAAATCTTGTAAAGGGCGGCTTTGCCGGCTGGACCTCGATGCCGTCCACCGGCTCCCCCGTCTGGTGGAATATCGTTACGACCCTAGTAGCCGGAGTGGGTATAGGCGCGCTCGCCCAGCCGCAGTTGTCAGTAAAGTTCATGACAGTCAAGAGCAACAGGGACATAAGCCGCGCGGTGCTCTCAGGCGGCATATTCATACTGTTCATGACGGGAGTTGCCTTTACGGTGGGCGCCCTTTCCAATGTGGCTTTCTACGATGCCACGGGGAAGATTGCCATAGATGCCGCAGGCTCAAACGACGGCATTATACCGGTGTTCATAAAAGAGTTTCTGCCCGACTGGTTCGGTGGCGTATTCCTTATAATACTTATCGCCGCCGCAGTGTCAACGCTGAACGCTCTGGTTCACACCATGGGTACAGCTCTCGGCCGAGATTTTCTCAGGCAATCGCTGAAGCTCAAGGCCGAAACCATCACACTCACACGTATCTCCATGCTCATAGGGCTTCTCTTAAGCGTGGTCCTTGCATGGCTCTCAAGCAAGCTGGATGTAAGCATGGCCATAATCGCCATCGGCACCTCAATGTTCTTCGGCCTTTGCGCCGCCACCTTCCTGCCGACCTATTTTGCGGCTCTCTATATAAAACGCTTCCCGAAAAAGGCCGCGCTCACCAGCATGATAACGGGCTCGGTAAGCAGCCTCTTCTGGCTGATGTTTGTACAGGAGAAAACCGCGGGCAGCCTGCAGATATGCAAACTGCTGTTCAATACAACGTCCATTGTGAAGGACACGGCGCTTCACACGCTCTCAATGGTCGACGCCATCATTGTCGCACTGCCCCTGTCAATCGTTGCCGCCGTTGTCGCCGGCCTTGCCTTTGCAGGGGAAGGCGAAGGCGCAAAGCTGCCCGTGACTTCTGCAGAACAGGCAAAATAGAAATCGTAATAGTAGCTATACCCGGAGGTTCCCTTTGGATCCTCCGGGTATAGCTTTCCAAAACGCAGAGCTAACCCGGAGTGACACCGCTGTGTTTTTCAGATTGCTATTCGGTTAGTTTTGCGCCGATTTCTGGGTCTCAGGCTCTAAAGCAATATTTTCGTACCCGGTTACGCTCATATCGGTGCTGTAGACAAAATCAATGAGCTTCTTATCGAATTTAGGTGTGACAAGGCTAACAAGGGGCACAACAACAATGGGTACAAGAAGGGCAAAGAAGCAGGCGTTAATGGTCGACATTTTAAACGCAAGCGGAAGAATGACCGCGCAGGCAACGCCTACGATGCCGCCCGCCATAGCGCCTATCTTGGTCGTGCCCTTCCAAAGGACTCCATACATATAGGGGGTGAGGAAGAAGCCTGACATAGCTCCCCAGGCAAGGCTCTGCAGTTTTGAAACGGCACCCAGGTTCATAAGCGCGAGAGCAACGGCCAAAATTACAAAGACAATGCTCAGCACGCGCATGAGCAGGGTGACCTTTTCTTCCTTCATATCCTTCTTCACGTATCCCTTTATAAAGTCCATTCCCAGAGCGGCGCTCGAGGTGAGAACCAGACCTGCAAGTGTGGACATTGATGCCGAGAGCACCAGAAGTAAAACTATCGACAGGAAGAAGTCCGGCATGATTTTAGCCAGAATCTGCGGCACCAGAACGTTAAAGCCGCCGGCTGCGTCGACAGCCGCCTGGTCGGGATAAAACAGCCTTACAAAGTAACCGGGAACATGAACGGATGTAATTATCAGCAGGCCGAGAATCGTGCAGACAATTCCGCCGATTTTGACCTGTTTGGGGTCCTTCATGGCAAAGAACTTACTGACCAACTGCGGAAGCCCGTTCGGGGCGAAGCTAGTCATAAGTACAAAAGGAATAAGTCCCGAAAGGAGCGTCCAGCTTCCGTCCAGGTTCCACGATACCAGCTTTTCGCCGATAGCGCCTTCCTCAGGTGTGACGATGCTGCTAAGCCTGGCTATACCCTCCGAGAGGCCACCGACGACGTCTGACTTCAGTGTGAAGAACAGTATGACGAGACCACCAACCAACATTATCGCGCCTTGGGCAACGTCGATTTTAGCAGCCGCCTTATAGCCGCCTATGGCAAGGTAGAATGCTCCCAAAGTCGCCATGGCAAGCAGGGAGAACCTGTACGGAAGGCCGAACACGCTCTCGAACAGATAGCTGAGGCTCGAGAACACCGTCGCGGTGTAAGGAACCATAAAAACAAATATTATTACACTTCCCGCTATCTTGAAGAATTCGGAGTTATACCTGACTCTCAGGAAATCGGGGAGTGTCTGTACCGCCAGCTTCTCGCTCATTATACGGCTTTTGCGGCCAAGGATAAGCCACATGAACATGATGCTGAGCAGTACATTGCCTATTGCGTTGTAAATTGCTCCAATGCCCCATTTCCAACCTATCATGCCCGCATTAACAAGGCAGACGCCCGATATGTAGGTTGCGGCGAAGGAGAAGGAGGTGATAACGGGTCCGAGGCTTCTGCCGCCCAGCAAATAGGCCTCCCCTCCTCCGGAGCTCTCTTTTTTTGACTTAATGCCAACAACAAGGACAAAGATTACATATGCCGCAAGAAACAAATACTTTGACATTGCTTAACTTTCCTCTCTCTCACAAATTTGCCGCTTTCAATTCGGCTGGTGCGGCAAATTACTCTACCCTTCTGAATGTTTTGGCAGTCTCTTCGCCGCGGAGAACGCGCAGGCCGCCGAACGCAAGGGCCTCCATCTCGTTTTCACCCGGATACACGACGACGGGCGCGATAAATGAAACGTACTGCTCAATCATGCCCGTAAAGTATTTTGAATGGGCGATGCCGCCGGTAAGAATTATGGCGTCCACCTTGCCCGAGACAACCGGGGCTTCCTTGCCTATGTTCTTTGCAACATTGAGGGCCATGGCCTCAAACACGAGCTTTGCGTACGCGTCCCCGTCCTGAATTCTCTTTTCGACTTCGCGTACGTCAACCGTGCCGAGATGGGCGTAAAGTCCGCCCTTGTTTTTGATGAGCTTCATCATGGACTTTTCAGTATACTCACCGGAAAAGGCAAGCTCAATGACTTCGTGCATGGGCAGACCGCCGGTGCGCTCAGGCGAGAAGGGGCCTTCGCCGTCGTTTATAACATCGATTATCTTGCCGCCGTGCATTACGCAAACGGAGATGCCGCCGCCGAGATGCACAACTATAAGCGTACAGTCGCCAAAGCTTTTGCCACGCTCCTTGGCGTAGCGTATGGCGGCTGCGCGCATGTTCAGGTTGTGGCCTATCGCGCGCCTCGGCATTGACGGCAGACCGGTTATGCGAAGTATGGGCAGCATCTCGTCCACCGTTACACCGTCGTACACATAGGCGGGTACCGGGTGTTTTTGCTTCAGGGAATAGGCTACTATGGCGCCGAGGTTTGAGGCGTGCTCATGGTGGGGCTTGTAGCGAAGCTGCCATACCATGTCCTCGTTAATCTCATAAGCTCCGGCCTCGACGGGGGGCAAAAGCCCTCCGCGCGAGACTATGGCTGTGATGGACGTAAGGGGAACGTTCTCCTCCTGTAGAGCCTCCAGTATAACCTTTTCGCGGAACTCAAACTGGTCCACCACCGCGTTATACTTCATAAGCTCCTCGGGCCTGTGCTCAATATTTTTTACGAAAAGAGGTTTCTCGTCTTCGTAGACAGCTATCTTGGTAGAGGTGCTGCCGGGGTTAATAATCAAAAGCCTTTCCATTAGAACCACCTCAGACGACCGCAGCGGCGCCTATGACTATCGAGAGATACTTCTCATCGGAGCTTGAGCCGCGCGAGGTCAATATTATCGGGCACTTTGCGCCGACCACAACGCCGGCCATGCGCGCCTTGCAGGATATAGTGAGTGCCTTGCCAAGTATGTTTCCTGCGTGTATGTTGGGAACGACCAGAATGTCGCAGTCGCCGGCGACGGGGCTCTTATAGCCCTTGAGCTCGGCTATCTCGGCGTCGAGAGCGCAGTCGTAGGAGATGGGTCCTTCAACTATGCAGTTTTTGATCTCGCCGGCCTCGTTCATCTTCTTAAGCTTGTCGCCGTCCACGGTCTCCGGCATATTGGGATTAAGCTTCTCCACACAGGCCAGAACTCCGACCTTCGGGCATTCGTAGCCCATAGCGCGCAGAGTCTCGACGGTGTTCTCTATTATCGCCTTCTTCTGCTCAAGCGTCGGATAAGTGACCATTCCGCCGTCAACGCAGGTGACAAGCTTTTTGTAGTCGGGAATCTCAAATATCGTAAAGTGGGACATAAGCCCGCCCTTACCGAGCCCGTGCTCCTTGTTCACAACCGCCTTGAGCAGCACGGAGGTGTCAATTTTCCCCTTCATCAGAATGTCGGCTTTACCCTCGCGCACAAGGGCAACGGCTTTCTCCGCCGCCTCGGGCAGACCCGTGGCGTCAAATATATTCTCCTCGGGGAGGGTTTCTCCGAGCTTATCAAGCACCGCTTTTATCTCTGCCGCCTCGCCGACGAGCAGAGGGGTCACAAGCCCCTCTTTGCTCGCACGGAAAACAGCTTCCAAGGTGTGCTCATCGGCGGCAGCGGCCACCGCAACCGTCTTGGTGCGGGAAGCCTTCTTAACCGACGCGATGAGCTCATCGAAATTCCTGAACGTCATCCTTCTCCTCCTTAAGCCACAGCGGCCATCCCGGCCTCCAGGGCTTTGAGATTCAGCTCTACGAATGCGGGCTTTACACATTCTTTTATAGCAGCGTCCCAGTCGAGCTTTTCAAGACCCATTAGCTTTACAAGGGCGCCGAGAAGGACTACGTTCATTGCCTTCGGGTTGCCGAGTTCGGTTGCTATCTTTGTCGCGTCGAGAACCTTTGTCTCGGCCGCGGCCTTGACGCGCTCTATCGCGTCTCTTGGATACTCCTCCTGACCGGAGAGAGTGGTGGCCGTCGGCATCATATGGCTGTTGACGACAACGTGGCCGCCCGGAGCGAGGCCCTCCAGATATCGCAGGGCTTCCATCGCCTCGAAGGAGACGAGGATGTGGGCGCTTCCCTTGCCTATAATCGGCGAATACACCTTATCGCCGTAGCGCACCTGCGTGACGACGCTGCCGCCGCGCTGGCTCATGCCGTGTATCTCGCTCATTTTCACATCGTAGCCTGCGGAGAGCAGGGCGGTCGAAAGTATACGGCTGGCAAGAATCGTTCCCTGCCCGCCTACGCCGCAAAGCAGTATGTTTTTGACTTCAGCCATCTTATTTGCCCTCCCTTACAATTGCTTTTTTGGGGCAGACCTGGGCGCAGACATCGCATCCGAGGCACTGATTTCTGTCTATCGTGACCTTCTTGGTATCGCTGTGGTATTCAAGTGCCGGGCAGCCCGTCTTTATGCACATTTTGCAGCCGATGCACTTGTCTTCTTCAACCTTGTTAACCGCCTTGTAGTCGCCGAACTCCTTCCTGTCCTCTTCGGTCAGCTTCTTGAGAGCGCAGGGCCAGCGGGTAATCAGAACGGCCGGAGTGTCAAAGCCGAGTCCCCACTTGATGCCTTCCTTGACCTCGTCGAGCTTCAGCGGATTTATCGTCTTTACGTGCTTTACGCCCAGGGCTTTTGCAATCTCGGCCACATCGGTGATGTTTGCAGGCTCCTCGGAGAGCGTACGGCCGGTACCGGGGTTCTGCTGGTGACCGGTCATGCCTGTAATTCTGTTGTCCAGCACAACGAGCAGAACGTTTGAGTTGTTGTAAACCGCTTCGAGCATGCTGGTCATACCCGAATGGAAGAAGGTCGAGTCGCCCATGACGCCGACGCAGCGCTTGCCGGTCCCCGCCATGTTGAAAACCTTCTGGGCGCCGTGCGCAACGGAGAATCCTCCGCCCATGCAGATGGCTATATCCTTCGGGGCAAGGCCGTAACAGCCGATGTCGCTTGTTATAATAACATCCTTTAATTTGACAAGCTCATGGAAGAAGCCGCGGTGCGGGCAGCCCGCGCAGAGTACGGGCGGGCGCTTGGCGACGACGGAGCTGTCGAACTCTATAGTTTCGTTCTCCACGCCGAGAAGTGCCTTGCGCACTATATCGGGGTTGAGCTCGCCCTCAATGGGTATCTTTTCCTTTCCTATGCAGGGTATTCCCGCCGCCTTGATTGCATCCTCGATGAAGGGATCAAGCTCCTCGACGACGATAAGCTGCTCCACCTGTGAGGCAAACTCACGGATTTTGGCCATGGGCAGCGGATATGTAAAGCCGAGCTTGAGGTAAGATACGCTGTCGCCGAAGACTTCCTTGGCGTACTGGTAGGCAACGCTGGCAGACACAATGCCTATCTTGAGGTCCTTGCCCCACTCTATATAGTTGAGCTCCGTCTTGTTGGAAAACTCCTCGAGCTTTCTTATGCGTTCCTCAACCTTGGTGTGCAATACTCTGGATATGGCGGGAACGGGATTAAACTTATCCTTTTTTACATAGGGTATGATGTCCCTCTCCTCGCGCTCGCCGAGCTCGACTACGCTCTTGGAGTGGCAGACGCGCGTGGTCATTCTGAACAGTATTGGAGTGTCAAACTCCTCGCTGATTTCCATGGCAATCCTGACCATGTCCTTGGCTTCCTGCGAGTTGGAAGGCTCAATCATGCCTATCTTGGCCGCGCGAGCGTAGTGGCGGTTGTCCTGCTCATCCTGCGAGGAATGCAGGCCCGGATCGTCGCAGCTTACTACTATAAGTCCGCCGTTCACTCCCGTGTAACCCAGTGTAAAAAGCGGATCGGCGGCAACGTTCAGCCCAACGTGCTTCATGGCCGCAAGCGCCCTGCCTCCGGCAAAGGACGCGCCGATGGCGGCTTCCAGCGCCACCTTTTCGTTCGGTGCCCACTCGGAGTATATCTCTTTGTAAGTGGCAATGTTTTCGAGAATCTCTGTGCTTGGCGTTCCGGGGTAAGCAGACGCAAAATGCACTCCACATTCCCAGGCTCCACGAGCTACCGCCTCGTTTCCTGTCATGAGTTGTTTCAATCAGCATTCCTCCCTAATCCAATAATCTTGCATAATATATCTTGCAAGATTTTTTAATATAATATCATACTAATCGTATTATTCAAGAGGTTATTACAATGTTTGGATAAAATGCCGATAGAATTTTATCAGCTTTACTAGAAACTATCAGTTTTATTGCCAAATTTCCAGGTATGCCCGCCTGTGTAATTTCCTCTAAACAATTAACGCAGCCGCGCTTTCACAGAAACTCAGCGAGAACCCGCGAGAGGCGGTCCCCTCTGTCTTTATGCCTGGGAAAGACGGAGTGTAATCCCTAAGACCAAACAGACCCAAAAGTTAGGCTGAAAACGGCATGCCACAGAAAACCGGACGCGAAAAGCAAAAGTCGCGTCCGGCTTGCCACTTGACATGCTATGTGCGTTTTTCAAGCATACCCGCAAGCGCTGCAAAGACATCCGCCTTTTGATTGTCTGCATCGCTGCCCGTTTCATAATATGCAATCTGGCAAACATAGTTGTCTTTGACCGCGAGGTAGTACATTCCGTTTCTGTAGGCAAGGTCAAACCCTTCGGCCTGAACGGGCCAGTACCTATCCCTCTGCAGATAGTCCGGAGCATTAAGCTGAAGCGAAGCATATCTCTGCGCCGCCTTGGGGTTCTTTAATTCATATATGGACTGATACATCCAGTATTTCTCGCCGTCCTGCTCGACGCACTCGTATGTGTACCAGCTCTTGAGCAGAAGCGAGCGGTTGATTTCAACGGTGCTCTCCGGACCTGAATCGAACACCGTGGAGCGCTCGCCTTCCCAACCAAGGTCCTTTAAAAGCAGATAGGGCTCGTCCGTATCCAAAGGCATTTCGTATTTTTGATTCAACGCCCACTGCGCTACGCTCAAAGCCAAGAACACCAGGCACAAGAGCAGCGCAAGGGCCCTTGCAGCCTTATAGGGCAGCGACCATTTGCTCGGGGCGCGGTCCAGATACCCCTGTTTTTTGAATTTTTTGCATATAAACAATGCCCGAATCGAATACAGCTCATAGTAAATTACCAGCATAATCAGCAGCAGCAGAAAGGCCGTCCGCTCGTAGTATATGTGCAGCCAGGTATAGATAAGCTGCCGGAAAGCGCCGGCAAAGCCCGAATCCGACCTAATCAGGGCGACAACCAGAGGGAATACCGCCAAAAACAATAAAAACCACAGGCTGCCGCAGTCGTTTCTCAATATTCTAAGCGCAGCTTTCCTCTGCTCCGGCTCTGCATAAACGTCCGGCGCTTCCGAACCCTCGGGTGCGGAAAAGACATTGCGCTCCCCTTTTCCGCTCACGTGTGTCCAGCCTCTTTCATTGAAAAGGGAAATTAATTTTTCCTGTGTTTCACCATTGTCATGGAGCTTGGGATTGCTAAGCTCCATGCGATACTGAAGGTTCCGGGGCTCAGCCTTGTAAAATCGGCTGTAAAAACCCCCGAACTTCTCGAGAATCCAGCCTTTCCGGGCCATCCTTTCATACAGGGCCTCATATCCGCCTACGGCCGGATCCCCCAGGTGAAAAACATACTTTTTCTCCATAAATCCTCCAAAAGGCAAAGTACTTGCATTACATAATTTACTATCTAGGCATAAAACCACATTATGCCAATGCGCTATCTGCCTGAAATCCTCACCATTTTCCGGTTTCTTTTAAGTACTTCGTTTACTTCGCTCTCGTCTAAATCGACTATGGGGATTACCGGCCCCGGCGGGGTGACGTGATTGCCGATGTGCTTTACATACCACACCACATCGTGCCACCTGCCGAGCTTAAAGCCGGTCTTTCTGTATACGGCCACGAGCTCGAAGCCCAGGCTTTTATGAAGCCACTCGCTGTTCTCGTTAGGGAGGGTGATACCCCCATATACGTTCTGTATGTTCTGGAGCTTCAATATCTCAATTAGGGCGGAATAAAGCGTGTGCCCTATACCCAGCCGCAGATGGTTTTTGTCAATATAAACCGAGAGCTCGGCGTTCCACATATAAGCGGACCTGGAGTTGTGGGCCGAGGCATAGGCAAAGCCTACTATATCCCCTTCTATCTCACAAACCAGAAAGGGGTATTTTTGGCTTATTGTCTCTATTTTCTTTGCATACTCCGCGGTATCGGGCACCTCGTACTCAAAGCTTATCGCCGTGTCTTTAACATAGGGGGCAAGAATCTTCAATATTTTTTCAGCGTCGGCGGGCTTTGCCAGCCTCAAATCAGCCTGCTTCAATAGTAAGCACCTCAAAACACCAAGATTATCAAGTCTATTAGGAACATTTTAATCCAATCAATTCCGCAAGTCAAACAAATCCCAAAAATATGCGGCGGTAATTTCCAAACTATTTTTTGCGGCGGGAGCAATAATATTTAGTAAGTAAAATTCGAAAGGCTGTAATTTATGTATTGGACTTGGATTATCATAGGCGCCATTGCGATAATCATAATTTGGTTTATATCTTCCTACAACAGCTTCGTCCGCCTGCGGAACATGGTCCGAGAGGCCTTTTCCACTATGGACGTATATATGAAAAAAAGATACGACCTCATACCGAACCTTGTTGAGACCGTCAAAGGCTATGCTTCCCACGAGCGGGCAACGCTGGAGGATGTTATTTCAGCCAGAAACGCGGCGGCCGGCGCTAATAGCATGCAGGAGCGCATGGAGAGCGAAAACGTCCTTACGGGCACGCTGAAATCGCTCTTTGCACTCGCAGAGGCCTATCCGGATTTAAAGGCTAACACTAATTTTCTCGACCTGCAAAGACAGCTCCAAAGCGTCGAAGCCGACATTGCAAACTCAAGGAAGTACTACAACTCGGTGGTGCGAATGTACAACACAAAGGCGCAGTCCTTCCCGAGCGTCATAGTCGCCTCAATTTTCGGCTTTGGACACGAGCCCCTGTTCGAGATAGACAACCTGGAGCGGGAAAACGTAAAGGTGGAGTTTTAGTTTTGGCTCCGAATGGAGGGCTCAGGGTGAAAAAGCTTTCTAGTTTGATGCTTGCTTCGTTTCTTTTGCTGATATGTCTTGCCGGAGTAATCCCCCGGGCGCAGGCTGCCAGCCCGGGTTACAAAATAACCGCTTACAGCATAGATGTTGATATAGGCAAGGACAATGTCTACCATATAAGTGAGAGCATAACGGTGGATTTTCATGTCCCCAGCCGCGGCATTTACCGCTATATCCCACTCAGGCAGGAAATGAAATGGGCTTCGCAGGACAGGCTAAGGCGTGTTGTCTACAATACAAAAGTGGGCTCAATCAGCGTGCGGGACTTCCCTTTTGAGACATATGTGGACAGCGGGAACATGGTAATAAAAATCGGCGACCCCGGCAAGTATCACATAGGCAAGGTGGTTTACAACATCTCCTATACCCACGCACTAGGGGATGACAAAACAGACGAGCGCGATTTTATCTACTATAACCTCATCGGGACGCATTGGGACTGCGATATTTCGGGCGTGTCCTTCTCGGTAAGATTGCCAAAGGACTTTGACCCCGATAAGATCAGGTTCTTTGCCGGGGCCTTCGGCTCGCAGTCGGAAGCCCCAATCGAATACGGCGTACACGACAATGTGATAAAGGGAAAACTCGGGCGCAGCCTCTTTCCCGGCGAGGGCTTGACGATGGAGCTAAGTCTCCCCGAAGGCTATTTTGAGCCCCTACCGCCTTTCCCCTGGCAGGGTGTTTTTATAGCCGCTTCGCTGGTTTCTGTACTGGCTGCGCTTATCTTCTTTTTGCTTTTCGGGCGCGACGGCCCCTTGCCGACACCCGTGGAGTTTTACCCGCCCGAGGGTGTCACTCCGGCCGAGGCCGGCTACGTCATCGACGGCGCAGTTGACAATAAAGACGTTGTCTCACTTGTTATTTTCTGGGCGTCAAAAGGTATAATTTCGATAGAGCAGTCGGGCAAAGAGGACTTTAATCTTGTAAAGCTTAATAACCTTACAGATGCCGCGCACGAATATGAGAAAACCTTGTTCGGTGCTGTTTTTAATTGCCGTGATAACGTTAACGTCTCAGAACTTAGTGGGAAAATCTATAATGATGTAACAATGGCAAAATCTCAGGTCTCGCAGATGTTCTTCAGTAAAGGGAATCAGCTTTACACAAAGCCTTCCCTTTTTCTGTCCAAAATGTCGGTATTTGTCGCTTCGGCTCTAGTTCTGTCATCGCTCTTTATCGCCATTTACAGGCTTTTTTACTCCATCGAAACCGCGCTTATACTCTCGCTGCTTGGAACTTTTGTCGTAATGCTGCCCATAAACTCGCTAAGGCGGACTCTTATTCAGTGGAAGGCAACTGCCCGGACGAAGCGTACTGCCCTGCTCGCTGCCGGCATAATTGGCGCTACGGTGGTGCTGGCTGTCTATGCCGCCTTTATGTACATGCAGGAGCTGCTGCTTTGCGCCCTTTTTATATCAGCGGCGACGCTTTTCCTGGGAATAATCAGCGTGTATATCCGAAGGCGGACAAAACGGGGAACCGAACTTCTGGGCAGACTTTTGGGCTTTAGGAATTTTCTTGAGGTTGCGGAAAAGGAGCGTTTGGAGCTTTTGTCGCAGGAAAACCCCTCCTACTTCTATGACATCTTGCCCTATGCCTATGTGTTTGGAATAAGCGAGAAGTGGGCAAAAAAGTTTGAGGGGATTGCCCTGAGCCCTCCCCCATGGTATATAGGTTACGGCGGGATGTTCTCCCCTCTAATGTTCAATCTCATGATACTAAATTCGCTCACCGCTATGCAGGGAGCCATGACCGCGCGTCCGGTGAGTACCCGCGGCGGCTTTGGCGGTGGTGGCGGCTTCGGCGGCGGTTTTTCCGGCGGTGGCTTTGGCGGCGGTGGCGGCGGTCGCTGGTGATATAAATAGTCTTTTGCAGCTTAAGCTGCAATGAAAATAAATAAGACAAGCCTGCGGAGCATTGCTCGCAGGCTTGTTATGTATTTTAGCGGCCGTACAGGATAATAGGGGGTAGTAAGGCTGATTCTAAAGCCCTATGCCGCTTTCTATTCTGGCGAGGGCGCCCGCATCAGACGCCCCGGACTCAAGCTCAGCTTCATGCCGGGCTTAAAACGCATCAAAGATATTTACTGCCTTTATTGTGCTAATATCAAACACCATAAGGTTCCTGCCGCCTTCCTCCCTTATTGCGATATATCGGGGGTTTGCAAAAATAAGTGCGCCGACCTTTTCGCTTGACTCACCCCCGGCCCTGATTGCAAGCGTAAGTTTAACGGTTCTGCCCTTATAGGTGTTGAATAGCTCGGTGAGGCAGCGAGGATTTGGATTCACCGGCGCCGAAGGAGGCGGCGCGGGAACCAGCGGTACCAGAGCTTCTATAGGTACAGAGGGGGGCGCAGAAACCACGACACTCCTGCCCGTAAGGGGGCTATCCGGCGGTAGAAATCTGCGCTTTCCCGGACCTATGCCGGGCCTGACTCCTGGCGGAAGCAATGTATTGCCTTGGCGCCCAGTATGCTTCATACCTCTCCCACCTCCCATGCTTAATGTGCCGTGCGGAAACAAGGCTATACCCGGTTTCCGCACTTAAACCCCGTGCTATCTTCTATATCTGTTGTCGTACTTGTTGTCATATTTGCTCTCGTACTTGCTTTCGTATTTGTTGTCTTGCTTGTTGTCATACCTTACGGCGTGCCGGTTATTCATGCTTTGCGAATCGGAAAGGCCCTGGACATTGCTCATATTGGCCGTTCCCCGACCCGCTATGTTCGAGTCTCTCATCGAGGGCATGGTCTGTATGTCGGGCGCGTTCTGGGCAAAAGGCGACACCTGGGTGTTGGGCGCGTTCTGTGTCATCGGAGACACCTGCGCATTCGGCGCGTTCGTGAAAGGCGACACCCCGGTATCCGGCACGTTCGCGAAAGGCGATACCTGTGTGTTTGGCGTATTCGCGAAAAGCGACACATGGGTATTGGGCGAGTTAGTAAACGGCGAGACCTGCGCATTGGGTACGTTTGCATACGGCGATGTCTGGGTGTTGGGCACGTTTGCAAATGGCGAGACCTGCGCATTGGGTGCGTTTGCAAATGGCGCTGCCTGGGTGTTCGGCACATTGGGGCTATAGCGTATGCCCTGCACCCGGGACATGTCAGGCATCGTAAACACCCTCTTCTCCGCGAGGTAATCCTGAACGCGCCTTAACGCCTCGCCGAACAGTAAGCATGGAAATGAATTCTACAAATAAAAAACCGGCTCAATTATCGTCTCGCCATCAAGTTTGCCCACATATATCCGCTCTATCAAAAGCTCCGCCACCGCCCTTTTATCTTCAAAAGATATTCTCTCCCAGCGCTTAAAATAATGGCCGAGCTCACATGAGGCGGCAGGCAGCGCGGACTTCTTCCCACGCTGAGACCTTGCTTCCGAAAGGCTTTTGCTTAGCTCCTTCAACTCCATATCCAGCCTTTCTATCTCCTCGTTCATATACTTCATCAGGGTTTCGTTTGCCTGGGAGACCTTACTTAACAAGCTCTTAATTTCCGCTTCTTTTTGAGTAATCCTCTGTTTTATTCCCTGTACGATTTTGTCCGGCTGTTCGCTCTCTTCCCTTTTCTTAAGCTCCAAACCGGAATAGTGCCTTGCCATAATTTCAAGCACATTATCCTCAAGCAGGGCTTGCCTTACCGCCCCGAT
The DNA here is from genome assembly GCA_012838345.1 of Clostridiales bacterium. Lineage (GTDB taxonomy): Bacteria > Bacillota > Clostridia > Oscillospirales > Oscillospiraceae > DUPK01. The sequence continues at coordinate 17,264 of DUPK01000071.1, forward strand.
GCCTTCGCATTTATTCGTCAGCGAACGGCGGCTGCAAACATAGTATTCGTTCGTTTTTGACTTGCCAATCCACCTTACAAAGCGCAGGGCGTATCCGCATTTTATGCATTTCAGCCTGATTAGCCAGGAGTGGCTTGCTCTTTTCCCGTTCGGGATACTCCTGTTGTTTTCGGCTTTGAGCCTGCACTTAAGCCAGGTCTCCGAATCCACTATCCCCTCGTGCGGTGCTATGACCAATCTTAGGTTTCCGTAGTCGCTCATGTCCTTGCGCGTCCGGGAACTCCCCTTTATTGAGTATAAATAGCAGCCCCTGATGCCTGCAAAATCGCAGGGTTCGTTTATAATCTCGGTGCCTCTCACTTTGAAAAAATTATATACGTCAATATCGGCGCGGACATATACTGGATTTTTAAGCAGCTCGGTTATGCGGGCGGAGTTCCAACCGCCCCTGGTTTTCCTTATGTTGTTTGTGTCTAGATACCTCACTATATTGCTGACGGTCCAGCCTTGCCTTGAATATAGTGAATAAATCAGCCTTATTTGCTCCGCTTCGTCCTCCTTTGCCGTGTATTTTGCTGTTTTTATACCGTCTATAACCGCCGTTTCCTTCATAAATCCGTAGGGAATTCTGCCGCCCATGTAATAGCCTTTCATGCTCCTGCTTGCGTAGGCGTCCTCCACCCGCATTTGAATCGTTTCTCTCTCAAGCTGGGCAAAGACTATGCATATGTTGAGCATGGCGCGGCCCATCGGCGTTGATGTGTCAAACTTCTCCGTCGTAGAAACAAACTCGACCTTGTGCCGGGTAAATACCTCCATCATCTTTGAAAAGTCCAGTATCGACCTGCTAATTCTGTCCAGCTTGTAGACGATTACCCTGCTTATCTCGTTATTGCTGATGTCGTCCATCATTCTTTGAAACTGCGGCCTTTCGGTGTTCTTGCCGCTGAAGCCTCTGTCCTGATAGACCCTGTACTCCTCCCCCCTTGTCTCATGCAGGCAATACTCAATCTGGCTTTCAATCGAAATACTGTCTGCCTTGTCAACCGACTGTCTTGCGTAAATGGCGACCATGTCTTATCACCCCCTTCAATGCATAATGGCTGATACCGTTTTTATGTATCAGCCATTTACGCTTCAGTCTTCAAACCTGTATTTATGAAGGATGTTATAAAGCTCTTCCTGTATCATCGCCTTTCGTCTTTTTAACTCATCTTCATCGAGCTTGGGACGGTGGCTTATCGCTTTGACCCCCTTTTCCCTGTCGTATGTTACTTCCGAATAGTAATTATCCAAATCAATATCAGCCATTGATTCCGGCCTCACCCCCTAACCCATGTTTATTTATATTCGGGAAAACCGGAAATATTGCTGAAAAAAGCCTGCGGCGCTTTATTTAAGCGCCGCAGGCTTTGATTTCACGAAGACTTGTTTTAATTCTGGGCGGTTTTAAGCCGTGACATGGGCATCCCGTAGCTCGCCCTTTGTGCGCATTTTCCTGTAAATGAGAAGGCATACGATAAGGTCCAGAGCCGATCCGAAATACCAGGACCAGAAAAGCCCTGTATAGCTTTGCAGGAGCTTCGTCAGGAAAAAGCTCATTGCAACGCGGACCGCGAAATCGAGGACGGTGACATAGAAAAAGTCCCGGGTCCTGCCGAGTCCCCTCAATAGCCCGCCACTTGTGATTATAAAGCAGATAATGAGGTAATCTGGAGATATAATCCGAAGGAAGTTTACCCCTACTTCTATAAGCTTGGGGTCGGGCGTGCCGCTGGTAAAAAGGCCCACCAAGAACGGCGAGAAAAGCTGCATAATCAAAATGATAAAGGCGGCAACCCCGAGGCAGAAGAGGGAAAAAACCTTATAGCCTTCTATGATTCGGTCGCGGCGCCCCGCGCCGTAGTTTTGCGCGGCAAAGCTTGAAAATGCCGTGCCTATGGTGTTCATGCTCATGTAGGCGAAGTTGTGTATCTTTGCCGCCGCCTCATAGCCCGCGATGACGGAATCCGAAAAGGTGTTTACAAGGCTCTGGACGACGGTGTGCGCCAGCGCAACGCAGGACTGCTGGAAGATACTCGGAACCGAGATGCGGCAAATTTCCCTGAAAAGCCGGGGCTCAAAGAGCGACGCGGCTTCCTCGGTTTTTATGCTGCGAATCTTTCGGATAAGTATGAGCGTTGAGAGCAGCGCCGCGATAAGCTGGGAGGCCGTAGTCGCCCAGGCAGCGCCTATCACACCGAGATTTAGGCGGCCAACCGCGAGAATGCAGAGGAAAATGTTCAGTACCGAGGACATAAACAGGAAATAAAGCGGGCGCTTTGCATCCCCCAGCCCCGCGAAAATCGCGTTCGAGGTGTTGTATATGAACATCGGCAGCACGCCGACGGAATAAACGGCGAGATAGGCGGAGGAAGCGTCAAGTATGCTCGGAGAAGCGTTCAACAGTCTCATAATCGGGCGGCTGAGCAGCACTCCCGCAAGCGAGAGAGCAATTCCGAGCAGGACAAGGGAAACAATCGAGGTAAATATCGCGCTTTTCATGTCGCGCAGCTTCTTGGCCCCGAAAAGCTGGGAGATTACCACGGAGGAGCCCATCGAGGCGCCCGTCGCGACGGCTATGTAGAAAAGGGTGATGGGGTAAGCCGCTCCGACCGAGGCCAGGGCGGCAGAGCCGACCATGCGCCCTACGATAACGCTGTTTGCGATATTGTAGGTCTGCTGTAAAACGGTGCTGAGCACCAGCGGCAGGGAAAAAGTAATCACCGCTCTGGAGGGTTTCTCTAGGGTAAGGTCCCTTAGCATCAGGTCACACCTTCCGATTTAGATACATAGCATCATTATAATACAAGTTCATATTTTTAGAAACGTCTTTTTTATTACCGGCGTCACAACCGGGAGGGTGTAAACGCGCCGTAACAACCTGGCGGTAGTCTTGCTTACAACATAATAAAAGTTGACGTTTTTCAATGCTGCATATAGAATATAAAATAGCGATAGAATAACTGGCTTTCAGCAAAAATCAACATAATATGAAATCTCTGAGCGAAGATGTCTGCAGCCTTAAATGGTATGACATCCAGCCGGCACACTTACGGTTATATTTTTCAATTTGTGTGCCCGGGTTTGGCGGAAAACTGCCGAGCCTTCCGTGTTTGAAAAGGAGATGCGCGGTCTGGCGCCCCCTTCTTGGGGACGTCCGGTTTGCTTCCGTGTGTTCCTTTTTAGGACACGCGGATTTTTTGATATGGTATAAAAATTACCTCTAGCTGAGTAATGAAACCAAACGGGATGGGGACGCGTAGCATGAAAATCGGCGCGGTAATATTAAGGGGCGGCAGGAGCAGCCGCATGGGCAGCGACAAGGCCGGGCTGAGGCTCGGCGGAAGGACCTTTCTTGAACTTATAAAGGGTGAGCTTTCGGACTTTGACGAGCTGCTCATTTCCGTTGCCGAGGGCGAAGGAGATGCCGGCACGGTTTCTGATATTTACAAGAAGTGCGGCCCTATGGGCGGGATTTATTCGGCGCTGAGGGCGGCGAAGTCCGACGCCCTGCTGGTCGTGCCCTGCGATTTGCCTCTGTTCGGGCGCTCTCTGGCAAGGGAGCTTGCGGCGAACATGGACGAGGATACCGACGCCCTTATCTGCGTTACAGACGATAAGATACACCCGATTTGCGGAATATACTCAAAGTCCTGCCTTGAAACTATGAAATACTGCCTTGAGTCAGGTCAGCTCAGGATGAGGCTGCTGCTCGAAAGGCTCCGTACAAGGCAGCTATACGTGAGCGATATGGCCTATATGCTGAAAAACATAAACACCCCGGAGGATTTTAAAGCCCTCTATACCGGCGATATGGGCTGCAAGCTGCTGCCCAGCAAACGCAACCTTGTCCTTCTTATGACAGGCCGCAGGCCGCCCTACATAATCAAAAGATTTGCGGAAAAAGCCCCGCTTGAGAGAGAGCTGTCGGTGCTTAATAGACTTAGCGCCGCGGGGCTGCCGGTCTCGGCGGCGAGGCGGACAGACGAAAACACGCTCGAGCTTGAGTATCTCCCGGGAATCACGGCGCTTGAGTATTTTGAAAAAAGAGAAGCAGAAGGCGCCTTCTTTGGAGAGAAAGACAAAGATGTCTGCAATCTCCTTGTTAACTGGCTATCGGATTTCTACTCAGCGGCGGGCGAAGGCATCTGCCTTAACGACATGAACCTGCGGAACTTCATATATCAGCCGGAGAAGGGCCGCTTTGTCGGTGTCGATTTTGAATGCTGCGGAGAAGGAATACGCAGCCGCGACGCGGGGGCTTTGCTTGCGTACATACTGAGCTATCACCCCGGGTTTACGTCCTACAAGCTCGCGATGGCCGAATATCTCCGCTCCCTGCTTGCGGACATGCTCGGCATTTTGGAAGAAGAAATTAAAAAGGAGTGCTCGGCGGAGCTTGAAAGCATCAGGCTCAGGCGCGGGGCCGGAAACAGGAGGGGTGGCTGCGGATGAAAAAACACCTTTCAGGCGCCAGGGTAATCCTGCTGCTTTCGTTTTTGCTTGCGGCGGCTATTGCCGTCTCCTTCTGCATTGGCAGGTTCTCCGTCGGCGCAAAGCAGCTTTTCTATATCCTGCTGTCAAGGATAACATATATCAAGCCCTTCTGGTCTGACACCATGGAAGCGGTGGTGTTCAACATACGCCTGCCGCGCATCCTGCTCGCCTGTCTTGTCGGCTGCTCTCTTTCGGCTGCGGGCGCGGTGTATCAGGGAGTTTTCCAAAACCCCATGGCCTCACCCGATTTGCTCGGAGCTTCCTCGGGCGCGGCCTTCGGCGCGGCGCTTGCCATACTTCTCGGCGCCTCCAGCGCGATGATTACCGCCTCTGCCTTTATATCCGGTATAGTCTCCGTCGTACTTGTCCTGCTCATCGGGCAGCGCGCGCCGGGCAAGAAGGTCGTAAACCTCATACTCGCGGGGATTATGATAAGCTCAATCACCTCGGCGGGCACCTCGTTCATCAAGCTGGTGGCGGACCCTGCCAATCAGCTGCCCGCGATTACATACTGGCTCATGGGCAGTCTGTCGGGCGCAAAGCGCAGCGAGCTGTTTTTCGCGGCGAAACCCATGGCAATCGGCCTTATTATACTTTTTGCAATAAGGTGGCGGATAAACATACTCTCGCTCGGCGACGACGAGGCGCGGACCATGGGCGTGAACGTAAACCTCCTGAGGGTAATCGCAGCCCTCTGCGCCACGCTGCTCACGGCGGCGAGCGTTTCGGTGAGCGGAATGATAGGCTGGGTGGGGCTTGTGACGCCGCACATTTGCCGAAGGCTCGTCGGCAACGATTACAGGCACCTCATGCCCGCGTCCATGCTTGGAGGCGCGCTTTTCCTGCTGATTGTGGACAATATCTCGCGCAGCCTTCTCTCGACCGAAATACCAATCGGCATTCTCACGGCCTTCATAGGCGCGCCCTTCTTCATTTACCTCATACTTCGGAAAGGAGGCAGGGTATGAGCTTATCGGTGGAAAACCTGAGGTTTGCCTACGGGCGGCAGGAGGTGCTAAAGGGCATTTCCTTCACCGCCTCGGAGGGCGAGCTGCTCTCGGTGCTCGGCTGCAACGGGGCGGGCAAGTCGACGCTTTTTAAATGCATGCTGGGACTGCTGAGCAATTATTCGGGCAGAATCCTCGCAGACGGCCAGGACATAAAAAACCTTTCGCTGAGAACGCTAGCGAAGAAAACCGCCTATATTCCGCAGCTGCATTACCCCGCCTTCAACTACAGCGTATTTGACATGGTGCTTATGGGCACGGCGCACAGGGTCTCCCCGATGCGCTCCCCCGACGCCGAAGAAAAAAGCAGAGCCTGGTGCGCGATAAGCCAGATGGGCATAGAGGATCTCTCCGAAAGAAGCTACAACCATTTAAGCGGCGGCGAGCAGCAGCTTGTCCTGATTGCAAGGGCGCTTGCGCAGGAGACGCGGATTCTAATACTGGACGAGCCCACGGCGAGCCTCGATTTTGGCAACCGCATCAGGGTGCTTGCAAAGATAAAGGAGCTTGCCGGGAAAGGCTATACGGTCATACAGTCGACCCACGACCCCGAAAACGCGTTTATGTATTCGGACAGGGTGATTGCGCTGAAGGACGGAAGGCTGATAGCCGACGGCCCGCCCGCCGAAATTCTGACCTCGGAGCTGATGAAGGAGCTCTACGGGGTCGATGTCGACGTCCGAAGCCTTGAAGACGATAAAATAAGGGTTTGCATACCGATAAACGGGAGGTACATATGAAACTGTGGAAAACACTACCGGCTTTACTGCTGGCACTCGCGCTTACGCTCAGCCTTACAGCCTGCGCCGCGAAACCTGAAAGCACGCCTGCACCTGCCGAAACACAAAGCCCGGGAGAAACGGGCAAAAACAGGACGGTCATTTTTAAGGACTCAACCGGGCGCGAGGTCGAGGTCCCGGCTGAGATAAGGCGCATAGCGGTGACAGGCCCTCTGGCCCAGACTGTGGTCTTTGCCCTCGCCCCAGACATGCTTGTCGGTCTCTCCAGCGCCTTCCCCGAGTCGGCAAAGGGATTTATTGACGAAAAATACCTTGAGCTGCCGGTTCTCGGCCATCTCTACGGGACAAAGGGGGACTTAAACCTTGAAACCCTGCTCGACTCTGAGCCGCAGGTGGTAATCGACATCGGAGAGACGGGCGGGAAGGTCGGCGCCGACATGGACGAGCTTTCAAGTCAGACGGGTATTCCCTTTGTGCATATCTCAGCTTCAATAGACAATATGAGCAGGACCTACGATATGCTCGGCGAGCTCCTGGGCAGAAAAAGCGAAGCAAAGGCCCTCGGCGATTATTGCGACGAGATTTACAGGAGAGTTACGGAGATAGCAGGCTCAGTTCATAAGGTCGGGATTCTATACTGCCTCGGAGACAAGGGGCTCAACGTCATCGCCAGGGGCTCCTACCATTCAGAGGCGATTGACCTAATCGCGGACAACAGGGCTGTCGTGGCAACGCCCTCGTCAAAGGGCACCGGCAACGAGGTCGACATGGAGCAGATTCTCAACTGGGACCCCGAGGTTATAGTCTTTGCGCCGGAGAGCATATACGAGACCGTATCCGGGGATCCCGCCTGGCAAAAGCTTAGGGCAATATCGAGCGGAAGGTACTACGAAGTACCCAACGGGATACACAACTGGATGGGCTTTCCCCCCTCGGTTCAAAGGTATATGGGCATGCTCTGGCTGACGAAAATTCTGTACCCCGAGGAAGCGACATACGAGCTCTACGGCGAAATTCAGAGATATTACGAGCTGTTTTACCACTGCGAGCTGACTGTTGAGCAGTACAATTCCCTTATGAAAAATTCACTGGGCTAAGCGCAGATGCTATATCAACAAACGAAGATACCGAAGGTTATTGCCTTCGGTATCTTGTTGTTAAGAGTAGATTTGCGATTTTTTCTGCAGGGATTCGTGGATTAATCAGCCTCCGGAAGCTTCCCAATCAGTTGATAATCAGTGGGAGTATTTACCTCTCTCGGTATGTAAGATTATACTTTCTCCCAGATGGTGGCAACGCCCATTCCGCCGCCTATGCAGAGCGTCGAAAGGCCGATTTTTGCCTCGGGACGCCTTTTCATCTCATGTATGAGAGTTACGATAATGCGTGCGCCGGAAGCGCCGACGGGGTGCCCTAAAGCTATCGCACCGCCGTTTACGTTGACCTTAGATGCGTCAAAGCCGAGGTCTCGGCATACGGCGATTGACTGCGCGGCAAAGGCCTCGTTTGCCTCGACAAGGTCGATGTCGTCGGCGGTAAGCTTTGCCCGCTCCATGGCCTGACGGGAGGCAAAAACCGGGGCGACGCCCATTATTGAGGGGTCAATGCCGCCGTGCCCCCAGGATACAAGGCGGGCCATCGGTTTGAGGCCGAACTTCTTTACGGCGCCCTCGGATGCAAGAAGCACCGCGGCGGCGCCGTCGTTTATTCCCGAAGCGTTGCCCGCCGTGACAAGGCCGCCGTCCCTCTTGAAGGCGGGCTTCAGGGCGGCAAGGGCCTCCGCGCTGGTGGCGCGGGGGTACTCGTCAACCTTAAACTCAATCGTCTGTTTTTTGACCGTCACGGGAACGGGAACGATTTCCTCTTCAAACTTCCCCGCGGCTATCGCCGCTGCCGCGCGCTGCTGCGAGCGCAGGGCGAAGGCGTCAAGTTCCTCACGTGTAATACCCCATTTTTCACATACGTTTTCCGCGGTCATGCCCATGTGGTAGTCGTTATAGACATCCCAGAGGGCGTCGTGAATCATGGAGTCTTTCATCGTGACATTTCCCATGCGGGCGCCGTAGCGCGCCGAATCAAGCAGGTACGGAGCTGCCGACATGTTCTCAGTTCCGCCCGCAAGAACGACCTCAGCATCACCGCTGATAATTGAGCGGGCAGCTTCAATTACGCTCTTCATGCCAGAACCGCAGACCATACCAACCGTATATGCCGGTTTTTCAACGGGAATGGAGGCCCCGATTGCCACCTGGCGGGCGACATTCTGGCCAAGCCCGGCAGTCAGAACACAGCCGAATATCACCTCGTCCACGTTTTCGGGGGCGAGACCGGCACGGCGCAGGGCTTCCTTTGCGACTATCGTGCCGAGCTTCGGTGCCGGAACATCCTTGAGAGTGCCGCCAAAAGTACCTATCGCGGTTCTGCAACAGCTTACAAGATAAATGTTTTTCAAGCTTTGACCCTCCTATTATTATTAATAATTTTTCTTACCGTATAATTTGCACCGCTTAAGCAAACGCGGCAACAACCAAAAAGCGCTTGACTTTGCCCCGACCGATGATAAAATGAGCCCAAAACGGCGGCTGACCGCCTAAGAAGAAAGGAAAGTGATATTGTGAGCTACAAGATAACCAGGAAGAACGAGGCCTACAAGTACGAGGCCCCCGGCCACTTTGACGTCAGAACCACGCGTCTTCACAACCCCCAGGACGTTAACAACGGCAGAATAACCATGGGGCTGAGCCACTTTCTACCCGGCGGCGGCTGCAATTATGGCTCGAACCAGTGGGAGTCGATATACTACATAGTCGAAGGTCAGATGTACCTCGAGTGCGAAGTCGGAACTCCCGAGGAAGTGAAAACCACCCTCTATGCCGGCGACAGCTTCCACTGCGGGCCGAATACTAAGAAGTCCATAATCAACAACGGCACCGACTGCTGCAAGATGCTCGTTGTGCTCATAAAACCGGAGCAGTAAACGGATTAATATTTCATAACCATTAATATCCTAATAGCCATTTTAAACCATGGTATTATTCCAAGGTCAAGTATACCTTCCTTTTTCCCGATAAAGCCCCGTATTGCAGGTATTGCCTGCAATGCGGGGCTTTTTCATAAAGCGGTTTGTTGCCTTGTCGCAAAACTGAGAAGAACACAACCGGGCAGATTTCATAAGTCGCCGGCTTGGAAAAGCGGTAAGGCATATAGGTTTTATTGAGGTGCGCTTTGGCCGGGGCGACTATGTCAGGTCGCCTTATCAAGCGGAATATCGCCTAGGTTTATGTCCTTTAAGGTGCGAAGCTTGTAGAAAGATTTGTACTCGTAGCCGGGCGCGGAAATAACAAGGTCGAAAACGCCTATTGGGAGGTCGTTGAACCAAAAATCGCCGTATTCGTCGGTCGTTGCCTTCCAGACCTTTCCCCCGCAGTTCAAAATGCAGGTCGCGCCTATGATGACCTCTTTTTCCATTGGGTCGTAGACGGTTCCCGCGATGAACTTTCCGGGTATGTTCCGGTAATACACCTTAGGGCGCAGGCCGGTTTCGGGCTTCAGGACATCGGCCCCGACGATAAAATCCTCCATCTCGCTCTCCTCGCCGAAGCGCAGGGCGTCGGTAGGGCAGGCCTCGACACAGCGCGGCAGCTTATAGCCGTTGTCAAGCAGATGGGCGCAACCCGTGCACTTCTGGCTGATTTTGAGTTCCTCGTTGAAATATATCGCGTCGTAGGGACAGGCCTTTTTGCACCTGCCGCAGCCCTTGCATTTTTCGGGAGAGATTACCACAAGCCCGTCGTCACGGCGGTAAATCGCCCCGTTCGGGCAGACTTCCATGCAAATGGCCTTCTCGCAGTGGTTGCAGAGCTTGGGTATGTAGTGAATCCGCAGCTTCGGCTGCGTGCCGCAGACGTTTTCCTGGACCTTCATCCAGAACTGCCCTATCAGAGGCTGCTCCGCGGCATAGGGGCGCCAGTCGTTGCCGGCGTGCTCGTCCTTGCAGGCAAGCTGGCAGTTGTAGCAGCCGCTGCAGCGGGTAACGTCTATCGTAAACACTTTAGCCATTTTGCTCATCTCCAATCAGCCAGCCGTCAAGGCAGACGCCGGCGGCGTAGTCTATTTTCCGTGCAAAGGCCTCCGGGTAATCCCTCTTCCAGGCTTCCATCTCCTCGTCGGTCACCTTCTGAACCTCTACAAGGAAGCCGCTGACGGCCATGCCAGTGCACCTTTTCGATGTCATCGACGTGGGCGTTATGCTGTTTATACAGCCGCCGCGGTCGAGAACCCCCGGTATAATCGGATCGAGCCGGGCGCCGTGGTCCATATAGCAGGTGCTCGGAATAAGGCGCTCGGTGACATAGGCGGCGCCGAGCACGGTTCCCCGCTCGTTAAAGACCTTTACAATGTCTCCGTGGGATATTCCGCGCTTTTCCGCCTCAATGGGGTGCAGCCAGACCGGCTCATACTGGTAACCGTCCTTGGCCCTGATTTTCATGGTCTCGACTTCGCGGTTCCAGACAATGTCGTCGCATTGGGCGTGCATTCTCCAGCGCCCGTGGTTCGACATGCACAGCAGCGGATAATTCTTAGTCCGCTCGCTGGAGAGCCGCTCGTCGTGGCTTTCGCTTTTTTCTATCCACCTCGGGACGGGCGGGCGCTCGGGGTCGTCTGGCATATATTTTTCGATTGCAGTGGATGTAAACTCAATCAGCCCCGTCGGGGTTGAAAGCGGGTTCGCTTTGGGGTCCTTATAAAACCCGTAAAGCCCCGCGGGTAGCTCCTGGGCGTCGGGCTTACAGGGAACGACGAAGATTTTTTTCTTCTTAAACTCCTCCCAGGACAGATGCTCCTCGCAGCCTGAGGCTTTGTAGAAGAAGCGGACCCTGTCCTCCTCCGTGAGGTTACCAGTGTATGCGCGCAGGTACTCAGGGCCGAGCTTCTCGGCGACCCGGGCGCAGACGTCGAAGTCCGATACCGACTCTCCCACCGGCGGGCAGCAGGGCTGTTCAAAGTAAACCGACACAAAGCCGCCGGAGCTCAAGTCATTGCCTATATCCGGAATTTCATGCTTTGTCGCGACTGGGAAGATTATATCGGCAAAGTAGCAGTCGTTTTCAAGCCAGGGGTGCTGGGCGACTATGCACTCTATTTCAGGGCTTCTCATCGCCTCAATCATGAGGTTGCCGTTATTCCAGCAGGTCACCTGGCAGGGGGCGTCGGTCCAAATCATATGCACCTTGGAAAGCCCCGGGCGCGGGTAGACCATTTTTTCAAACTGATAGTCCGCCGTGGGCTTGCGGTAGTTGTTCTCATCGGGCACCTGGCTGCTGCTGAAGCACTGCAGGCCGTACCACTCCGCGTGCCCCTCCAAAATCGCCTTGTGAATCAGCGTCCTCGGAATGAACTGCTTCGGAGCCGGGAGCTGCTCAAACAACTCGATAAGCTCCGGAGCCCTTTTTTTCTGGGCTTCCGATAGCACGAAGCGCTTCATGTTTATCTCGGGCGAAACGTCCCCGTCCACGGGGCGAAGCGCGTCGCAGATATGCGGCACCGCGGGGGTAAACTGCCCCTGATACGGGACGGGATAGTCGCGGTTCCAGAGGTTCCACTCTATCATCTTTGCCTGGTGCACACCGGGCTTTCCAAGGCCGCGCATGGCAAGCAGCATGACTTCAAGCCTCGCCGGTTCCGTCGCGTACGGGCCTCTTATGTAGCAGCCGCCGTTTCCGTGAATGATGCTGGCCGTCTTTTCTACCCAGTCGCGGGCCAGGGCCTTAATCGTCCACTCCGGGACACCGCATTTTTCGGAGGCCCAGGCCGGAGTTTTCGGTACGCCGTCCTCGCGCCCGAGCACATAGTCTTCAAATTTGTCAAAGCCGTAGGCGTGCGTGGCTATGTACTCCTTGTCGTATGTGCCCTCGGTTATCCACATGTAGGCTATGGCTAGCTGAAGCGCCGCGTCCGTATTCGGGAGTATCGGTATCCACTTGTCCGCATGCACCGCAGCGCCGTAGTTGAGGTCCGGGCAGACGTACACGCTCTTAATGCCTATTTCGGTAAACCAGTAGCAGAGCCTGCTCGGCATATGGCTGACGACGCCCAGCGGCGTGGTCTCGGGGTCGCAGCCCCAGAAGAGCAGTAGGTCGGAATGCTTGGCTATATCGGGATAGAGATTTGTCTGCGGCGCCATCTCGCCGACCGGCTCGCAGCCCCAGACGTGTTTTGCTCCCCAGAACCAGCCCTCCCAGCTGTCGGCGTTGCGCATCTGAAGGGTATAGCCCCCCATAAGCGACAGCAGGCGGTTCGGGCAGCCGTGGCTGGGGGATACGTTTTTCCCCTCTCCATGCATGTCTGCCTGGCAGAGCACGGCCTCGGGCCCGTAGGTGTCGCGTATCCTGACAAGCTCGTCGGCGACAATCTGGGCAGCCTCGTCCCAGGAGATGCGGACAAACTTGCTCTTCCCGCGGTTTTGAGGGTTGCGCTCACCCTTCGGATCCCAGTCCACCCGCTTTAGCGGGTAGCGCACGCGGTTCGGAGAGTAGACCCTCGCCTTGTATCCCAGTCCGAAGGGGGTTATGGTCACCCTGTCGGGAGCCGAAAAGGACTTGCCCCTTGCCTCAATCTTCCAGGGGTTGCAATTTTTTTCGATGTGCTCCCTGTCATAATAATACGGCCTTATCCGAATCATTTTTCCATCCTTGGAATCGACCAGACAAGGGCCCCCGCTCTCCGGCCCCATAAGGCTGAAGCTTATTATGTTGGTGTCGTCGGGTTTGAATTTGCTGTTCATGCCTAATCACCCCTTTTTTATCAGTCTAAATTATATACAAAAATGACATAAAAGGGAAACTAATTTTTTGTGCATATTAGTGTAGATTTTAACAACCTATAGGTTGTTAATAAAGTGGGTATTATGCACAAAAATAGTGTATCGCAGGGGCTTGACCTTGGTATAGTTCCATGGTTTAGAATGGAAAGTGGTTCAAAATAATACATAATCTATAATCTCAAAGTACTTTTCTCAGGCCGTGCGGATTAGGTATTAGCTAATTAATAATAAATCACAGGAGGGAGATAAATGGCTGAAAAAATTACCCATAGTATCTGTGTCGGCGGGCCGATTCGGGTACATACCGTGGACGGCGTTATTCGTCGCATAAGGCCTATCTTTTTCGACGAAAACGACCCGAATCCGTGGAAGATTGAGGCTAGGGGCAGGACCTTCAGCCCGCCCAGGAATACCACGGTATCGCTAGTCGCCCTACAGGAAAAGGACAGGGTCTATTCCTACGACCGGATTAAGTATCCGATGATCCGCAAGGATTTCGTGGAAACCCCCGACGGCAAAAACCGCAACACCGAAAACAGGGGCAAGTCCGGCTACCGCCGCGCCACCTGGGACGAGGCTCTGAGCCTCATCGTCAGGGAAATGAAGCGCATGCAGACCACCTACGGCAAGGAATCGATTACCGCGCTGACAAGTTCGCACCACAGCTGGGGCCTGCTCGGTTACAAGCTCTCCGCCTTCAAGAGATTTTTCAACATGCTCGGCTATACCCGGGTTCTGGATAACCCCGACTCCTGGGAAGGCTTCCACTGGGGCGCCCCGCATACGTACGGCTATTGGTGGCGTCTAGGCGGCCCCGAGCCCTTCGACCTTCTCGAGGACGCCCTTCAAAACGTCGAGACCATGATTATGTGGTCGCACGACCCGGACACGACACGCGGAGGCTATGCCGCAAACGAGAGCGCCATCTGGCGCCACTGGCTCAAGGAGCTGGGTGTTCAGTTTATTTACATAGACCCCTTCAACAACTTCTCAAGCGTCAAGAACGGGGACAAGTGGATTGCCCCGCGCATGGGTACGGACGCGGCGCTTGCGGAGGCCATCGCCTATGTCTGGCTGACCGAGGGCACCTACGACAAGGAATACATCGCAAAGCACGCGCACCGCTTTGACGAGTGGGCGGACCACATACTCGGAAAGGGTGTCGACAGAACTCCGAAGACGCCAAAATGGGCCGAGGAGATAACCGGCGTCAAGGCTGCGGACATAAAAGCCATAGCGCGCCGCTGGGCTTCCACGAAGACCATGGGCGGCTCCGGAATGCGCGGCGGCTTCGGCGGCGTGTGCCGTACGGCAAACGGCACCGAGTTTGCTAGAATCCTTGTTCAGCTTTTTGCCATGCAAGGAATGGGCAAGCCCGGAAGCAATATGTGGACCGCCACGACCGGCGCCCCGATGGACTACGACTTCTGGTTCGGCGGCTATTCGGACCCGAAAAGCTCGATAGCCTCGGCTCCCGTCGCCGACTATACGCCGGTCAACGAGGTCCAGCAGGTGCTATACCGCACGAATCTCCCCGACGCGATTCTCGACGGCCACTATGAGTGGTACGGGGAGGGCTTCTGCGGCGGCTCTATGGAGCAGCAGTTTACCGAGCACGTCTACCCTCTGCCCGGCTGCAGCAGGGTCCATATGCTCTACCGCTACGGCGGCAGCTTCTTCGGAACTATGCTTGACACGAACAAGTGGGCCAGGATGTACAAGAGCCCCGAGCTTGAGTTTGTCGTAAACCAGGATATACACTTCAACCCTGAAGCGCGCTTTGCCGACGTCATACTGCCCGCCTGCACAAACCTTGAGCGCTATGACATCGGCGAGTTCTGCAACTCCGGCAACTCCGGCTACCAAAGCCACAGCCAGACCGGAACCAACTGGCAGGTCGTCGTGTTCCAGGATAAGGCCATCGAGCCGCTCTGGGAGTCGCGTTCGGACTACTGGATATTCTCGCAGCTTGCGGAGAGGCTCGGCTTCGGCGAGCTCTATACCGAAGGGCGCGACGAGCTTGCCTGGTGCAAGCGCTTCTGGGAGTTCAGCGACCTGAGCAAGAGAATAAGCTGGGAGGAGTTCATGGAGAAGGGCTACTATGTCGCGGGCGTGCCCGAGAACTGGAAGCGCCACTACGGCTTCCGCTGGTTCGCCGAGGGCTATCCCTGCGATACGCCGAACCACAAGCCCTTCCAGGAAGAGGGCAAGCTCGGAACGCTTACGGGCAAATTTGAGTTTGTCTCCGAAAGCCTTCTGAAGTACGCCCCGGACGACGAGGTGCGCACACCGATTGCCACCTACAAGCACAGCTGGGAAGGGCATAAGTCGCTCCTTTTCCACCGCTTCCCCTACGCCCTTGTTTCCCCGCACCCGAGATTCGACTATCATACTCACCACCAGCAGCACAACAAGTGGCTCTGGGAGATACCCGAAAACCGCAAGGTCATAAACGGAAACCCCTATCAGGTGGTCCGCATAAACCAGATTGTCGCTGAGAAGAAGGGCATAAAAGATGGCGACATAGTCCGCGTCTTCAACGACCGCGGGGCGATACTCGGCGTTGCGCGCATCACAAATCGCATAAAGCCCGAGACAATACACTGCTACGCCTCCTCCGGAATCTACAATCCCGTAGTCTACGGCGAGATTACCGCTGACAAGGGCGGCTGCACAAACCTGCTCACGCCGAGCCAGCTTATAGGCCGCAAGGTGCCGGGAATGGCCCCCAACTCGACTCTGGTGGATATTGAAAAGTTTGATGTGCCCGAAGAATATGGACAGGGATTTGAAAAAATCTTAGAGGAGGTCAAGTAGGATGAGATACGGTATTGCAATTGACTCCGCTCGCTGCATGGCCTGCTACAATTGCTTCATCGCCTGCAAGGATGAGCACTGTGGTTATGCCTCGAAGCTTTCCGCACCCCAGCCGCACATGGGCCATTTCTGGATGAACATTATCGAGTGGGAGCGCGGCGACAAGCCGGGCAATGTCAGGGTTGCGACCATCCCCACCCCCTGCTCTCACTGTCAGGACCCCGCCTGCATGAAGGTGGCAAAGGACGGCGCCGTCTATAAGACCGAAACCGGCGTTGTAATCATCGACCCTGTAAAGGCGAAGGGGCAGAAGCAGATAGTCGACTCCTGTCCAATCGGGGCCATCTTCTGGAACGAGGAGGAGCAGCTCCCGCAGAAGTGCACAATGTGCCTCGAGCTGCTCGACGAGGGCTATAAGCTCCCCCGCTGTGTCGAATCCTGCCCAAATCAGGCGCTCATATTCGGCGACCTCGACGACCCGAACAGCGAGATTTCAAAGAAAATCGCCGCCGGGAAGGTAACGCAGCTCAAGGGCCTTGAAGGTCAGGAAACCAACGTCGTTCACCTTAACATCCCCGGAATCTTCCTGTCCGGGACAGTGTACCTGCCGGACGACGAGGTCGCAATCGGCGCAAAGGTTACGCTGAAGTGCGAGGACGGCAGGGTTTACGAGACTGAAACCAACTGGGCCGGCGACTGGATAGTCGACGACCTGCCCAAGGACTTAAAGTTTGATATTGCAATCGAGATGGGCGGCTATGAAACGGTGAATCTGTCCGCCGCGACAGACAAGGACCACTTTGTGGACGAGGTCACTCTCCGCCCGATAAATTAAGTCTTTATTTGCGCGCGGGCTTTAAGCCTGCGCGCAAATATGCCCGATTTGACCGGACTTGAAAGAGGTTAAGCTTAACTTTCTTGTCACAGTATCTAACCTCACAAGCGGCAACCGAAACTGAGCACATTATGGCCGTCTCTTTTCAATGGTTGTTTTGTGCCTTCAAACTCGAAAGGAATGGTCAAGAGTATGCGTGACGTTGTAATTGTCGAGGCCTGCCGTACCGCCGTGGGAAACCTCGGTGGAACGCTCAAGGACGTCTCCGCGGTGGAGCTCGCCACGACGGTAATTAAGGGTATTCTCGACAGAAGCGGCATAGAGCCCGGGAAAGTTGACGAGGTAATTATGGGGCACTGCCGCCAGTCCTCGGATAACCCGAACATAGCAAGGCTCGCCGCGCTCCGCTCCGGCATACCCGAAGAGGTCCCTGCCTATACGGTGATGCGCCAGTGCGCCTCGGGACTCACAGCAGTAAACAACGGGGTGATGAGCATTAGAAGCGGCGACTGCGATGTCGTCATCGCTGGCGGCGCGGAGAGCATGAGCACTGCCCCCTTCTACATACGCGGAGCCAGGTTCGGCCTCGGCACGGGAAACACCCAGCTTCTCGACTCTCTGGTCGAGGTTCAGGCTCAGAGCCAGCCGCAGGAGATTTACGGCGTCTTCAACATGGGCATGACCGCCGAAAACGTGGCAGAAAAACTGGGCATAAGCCGCGAAGAGCAGGACCTTTTCGCGCTCAGAAGCCAGCAGAAGGCAGCCGCCGCAATACGCGAGGGGCGCTTTAAGGACGAAATCGTACCCGTCGCGGTCCCCCAGAAGAAGGGCGAGCCCATAGTTTTCGACACCGACGAGTACCCGAGGGAAACATCGTTTGAGAAGCTTGCAAGGCTAAAGCCCGTCTTCAAGGCCGACGGAACGGTTACCGCTGGCAGCTCTTCGGGGCGCAACGACGGCGCCTCGGCGGTGCTGATTATGTCCGCCGAAAAGGCCAGGGAGCTCGGGTTTAAGCCCTTGGCGAGATTCGTAAGCTACGCAAACGCGGGCATAGACCCCAGAATCATGGGCCTCGGCCCGGTCTCCGCAACGAGAAAGGCACTTGAAAAGGCCGGGCTTACAATCGACGACATCGACCTAATTGAGCTCAACGAGGCCTTTGCGGCGCAGGCATTAGGCTGCATTCGCGAGCTTGGCCTTGACGAAGCAAAGGTGAACGTAAACGGCGGCGCGATAGCTCTAGGCCATCCCGTCGGCTCCACCGGCTGCCGCATACTTGTTACGCTGGTGCACGAAATGCGCCGCCGCGGCGCAAGGTACGGGCTTGCCACGCTTTGCATAGCCGGCGGCATGGGCACCGCGGATATTATCGAACTGCTGTAAGCTCCCGTGTGACCGGAAGTTTTAATAAGCTAAAATCCTATCTGAAAGTTGGAAGGAAGTTACCGAGATGAAACTTTTTGATTTAACCGGCAAGAGCGCCGTCGTGGTGGGCGGAGCTGGCGGACTTGGGCAGGCTATTGCGCAGGGCCTTGCCGAGGCGGGCGCGAAGGTCCTCATATCCAGCCGTAAAGAGGAATCCCTCAGGAAGGCCCGAGAGGAGATAAAGGCCGCCGCAAACGTAGACGTATATTACGCCGCCGCCGACGCGACCGATGAAAAGCAGGTCATATCCCTGCTTGAAGAGGCCAAGAGCAAGCTCGGCGGCAGAATAGACATTCTCGTAAACGCCCAGGGCTTCAACAAAAAGCAGGACGCCCTCGAATTTGACATAGAGACCTTCCGCCAGATGCTCGATGCCAACATAACAAGCTTTATGATTACGGCAAAGCACTTTGGCCGCCATTTCAAGGAAAACGGCTACGGGAAAATCATCAACCTCTCCTCCGTTCGCGGCAAGATTGCGACCAAGGGCCCGGGCAACGCCGGCTACTGCGCGACCAAGGGCGCGGTAGACATGCTGACAAAGCAGCTTGCCTCCGAGCTCGGCCCCTTTGGAATTACCGTAAACGCGATAGGCCCGAACATCACGGCCACGCCCATGATGGTTTCGATTTTTGAAAAGCGCGCTGCGGACGCCGGCGTCGACGTCGAGACCTACCTTAAGCAGCAGGGCGAGGGAAATCCCCTGCGCAGGATGGGAACGCCCGAGGATATAGTCGGAACCGCGGTTTTCCTCGCGGCTCCCGCTTCCGATTTTATGACCGGGAACATCCTCTATCCCGACGGAGGACTTACCGCCATCGGCTGAGTAAAAACGAAAATCCCCGCTCCGTTCTTCTGTTCCGGAGCGGAGATGGTTGAAAACTTTTAATCCGTATCGGGCAAAAAGCGAAGGAGCATTCAAGGGCGAGATGGCGGCAGCTGTCTAATCCTTAACGGGTAGCCAGACCTCGAAATAGCCCGTCGGCACGCCGTTTTCAAGAACGCTGCAGACAAGATTGCCGCGGGCGTTCCCGCAAATCTGAAGCTTGTTCTTCTCGGCATATTCGACTATGTAGTCTATGTGCCTCGGGGTAAAGCCGTTTTTCCCGCTGCTCTTGAAAGCCGAATGTATGCTGCGGCAGGCGGGCAGATGGACAACGGGCGGGTCTGCGGGTACGCCGAGCTCGCGCACATATTCCATGTCCAGCGAAAAGCCCCAGGCGTAATTGTCGCTGTCCCCCAGAAGGTCGTCCTTGTTGATTTCAAAATAGCGTTTGGTAAAGGGCATGTAATTGAGCCAGCGCTGGCTCAGAGCCTGCAGCTCGGGCCTGTTATCGTAAATAAAATTGTAGCGGTTGAGGTAGCAGACTATTTCCGGGCATTCCTTTATCTCGCATTTACCCAGATAGTCCACAATCCTGCCGACGCTTTCCGTATGCTCGTCAATGCGCCTCATCAGCATCTGCTGATGTTTGAGAGTGGCCTCAATTTCGTCTTTCTTGGCGTTGAGGTCTTCAAGAAGCTCGTCATAGGGGCAGTTCGTAACCATGCGCGCCGTCTGCTCGATACTGAAGCCGAAGTTTTTGTACCAGACGCAGTCGAGAAGGAAGTTTATGTCCCAGGCTTCGTAATATCGGTAGTCGTTGCTCTTGTCCTTTTTAGGTCTCACAACGCCTTTCTTCTCGTAATAGCGCAGGAGATCTCGCGAAATGCCGAGAATACGAGCCACGTCGCCTATCTTATACTGCACCACACTTCACTCCTTAAGATGCTCTTTATTAATTATATCCGTTTTCTTTCCATAATTCAACAGCTCAATATAATACATATTAGGAGGAAACTACAATGGCCTATATGCCACTTGACAAAAGCAAGCTCTACCTCGACAGAAATAAGATGACAAGAATTTACGATTTGTCCCAGCCCTGGGGCATCGACACTCCCCTGTGGCCCTTCCCCGGCGCGCGTCAGGATTTGGTTTTCCCTCGCGGACAGTACCTTGGCCGCTTCCACAAGCGCACCTGCACCTACACCGGAACACTGCACGCCGGCACGCATATGGACGCCCCGAACCACGTTCTCCACGAGGAAGAGGTGGACAGGGCGCGCAACGGCTACACTCTGAACGAGCTGCCCCTTGAATACTGCATAGGAACCGGCGTAATCCTCGACATGCGCTATCTCTACGACGAATTCGAGGCAAAATGGAACGCCGCCGGCGGCGACCCGAAGAAGTTCGGCGACATCTGGGTCGAGCTTAAGCCCGAGCACTTTGAAAAGGCCGCGGCGAAGGACGGCCTTGAGATTCGCGAGAACGACTGGGTGGTTGTGAACACAGGCTTCCACCGCTTCTGGAGATTAAATAACGACAAGTACTTCAACTACTACCCCGGAATGGGGCCGGAAGTTGCAAAATGGCTCATACATGAGAAGAAGATTAAGGGAATTACCGGCACCTGGGGCGCAACCGATGCTCCGCTGTGGCATATGCCGCTTAAGGAGCAGATGCCCTGGCTCGACACCGTCTATACCCTCGCTACAGGCAGGAACGCCGCCGAGGACTACCCCGATTATGAGCCCTGCCACCGCCTCTTTATGCAGCACGGCGTAATCACCGTTGAAAACGCGGGCGGAGAGGTCGATCTCGTAACCGGCAAGCGCATGATTATCGCCGCATTCCCCTTCCGCTGCGAGGTAGCCGACGGCGGTTTCGTAAGGCTTGTCGCCTGGGAAGAAGGTTCCTTCTAGATTATGAAAACACTGTCCGATATAAAGAAAATTGCCGTCCTCGGCGCCGGAACCATGGGCCCGGGTATCGCCCAGGTTTTCGCCATGGGCGGATACGAGGTCACGATGTGGACCCGCAGCGCCGAAACCCGCGAAAAGGCCAGAGAGACTCTGCGCAAGAGCCTTGTGACCTTCTCCGATGAGGAGCTCCTGCCCGCCTCTGAAATCGACAGGGTATTTGCAAGGGTGAGCTTCAAACCCACCGTCGAAGAGGCGGTCGAGGGAGCCGACTTCATCATGGAAACCATTGTCGAAAACCGTGAGGCGAAGAAGGCCCTCTTTGAGCAGCTTGACGCCTGCATAGGAAAAGACTGTATTATCGCCTCGAACACATCGGGGCTCAACGTATTCGAGCTTGTACCGGAAAACCGTTTGCCCCAGATGGTAATTGCCCACTGGTATGCCCCCGCCCAGCTTATCCCGCTGGTTGAGGTTGTGAAAAGCGATAAGGCCCCCCGGGAATTTTGCGACATAACCGCCGCCCTGCTTGAAAAGTGCGGCAAAACCCCGGTGGTTATGAAGAAGTTTATCCGCGGCTACATAGCTAACCGCCTGCAGATGTGCCTGAACCAGGAGGTATTCTTCCTCCTTGACAACGGCTACTGCACCCCTGAGGACATAGACAGGGCGGTGAAGGCGAGCTTTATCCCCCGCGCGGTGGTGCTGGGGCTTTGCAAGCGCGCCGACTTCGGCGGGCTTGACATGACCGCCAACAACTTCAGAAACAAGAGCTACACTATGCCGCCCGAGGTGGATATGCCGAAAACGCTCGCCGAGCTTGTCGAAAATGGCCATCTCGGCCTTAAGACAGGCAGAGGCTTTTACGACTACACGGGCGTAGACAGGCAGGCGCTATTGGCAAAACGCGACAAGCAGCTCTTCGAGGTTTTTAAGCTCGCCAAAAAATTCATGGACGACCCCGTGTGACGCGTAAAGCCAAGAGTTTGAAAGGAGAAACGCCATGGCCAAAACAAACAAAGTAATGATTCAGGTCTGTCTCTGCGGCGCCGCAACGAAAAAGGAGCAGGCGCCGACGGTACCCTACACCGCCGAGGAGATAGCCGAGCAGATAGTCGCCTGCGCAAAGGCCGGGGCTTCGATTGCCCACATCCATGTCCGCGAGGACAAGGTGGTCGACGGCGTTTTGCAGAAAGGCTATAAATCTATGAGCCTTCAAAGATTTATCGACGCCGTTGAAGCAACTCGTAAGGCCTGCAAGGAGGCCGGGGTTGACATCCTCATAAACCTCACCACCTCCGGTGGCGAGTACGAGGATCACAAACGCTTGCAGCATCTGGGCGTAATAAAGCCCGAGATGTGCTCGTTTGACCCGAACTCCCTCAACTGGGCAAACAGCTTCATATTTGAAAACAGCCCGAGATTCCTGAACCTGCTCAGCCAGGAAGTCATTAAGCACGATATTAAGCCCGAGTTCGAGGTGTTCGACACGGGGCATTTGGACAGCGTTATGTATTATGTAAACAAATGGAACATCCCGCAGCCCCTCCACATCCAGTTCATTATGGGCGTCGGCGGCAGCATGCCCGCCACAACGGAGAACCTCGCTTTTCTCGTCGGAAAGCTCCCCAGGGACGCCACCTGGTCCGTGTCGGGAATCGGCGGAAGGGCGCACATGCCCATGATGCTCGCCGGCCTCTCCCTCGGCTGCGACGGGCTGCGCGTCGGACTTGAGGACAACGTTACCTACGAGGTAAAACCCGACGGGACAAAGGTAACGGCGACCAATCTGATGCTCGTCGAGCGCGCCGTACAGCTATGCAAAATCGCGGGACGCGAGATAGCGACCGCCGAGGACGCGAGGAAAATCCTCGGCATTACACGCAACTGCCTGCGCAATGAGGCTATCGGAGAAGTGACGTTTAAGCCTTAATCATTCTTTGATATTGCTCCGGGTTTCTCACGGCTACCCGGAGCAGTTCAAGCTATAGAAAGGGAGATCAACTTGCCAATTAATAAAGTAGTTTCACTTGACGAGGCGATGGGGAAGCTCCGCGACGGACTGACAATTCTCATTCCTGGATTCGTGAACTGCGGGGTACCCGAGACGCTTATTAAGGGAATTATAGGAAAGGGCTACAAGGATTTAAATATAATATCGAACAACACCAGCATAAAGGGCCGCGGCATCGGCCTGCTGGTGCAGGAAAACCGCATAAAGCACATCACCTGCTCGCATATTGGAAACAACACTGAGACCGTGGAGAAGGTTGTCGCGGGCGAAATACAGGTGACCTTCGTACCGCAGGGCACGCTCTGCGAGCGCGTGCGCGCAGGCGGCGCCGGAATCGGGGGAATTTTAACCCCCACCGGGCTTGGTACGCCGATTGCCGAGGGTAAGCCCGTAATCGAGGTTGACGGCAAAAAATACCTTCTTGAAAAGCCCCTGCGCGGCGACGTGGCGCTGATTCACGCCTGGAAGGCCGACAAAATGGGCAACCTCGTCTATCGCAGGACCGCAAGAAACTTCAACCCGATTTTCGCGACCGCCGCCGACCTTGTCATTGTCGAGGCCGAGGAGATTGTCGAAGTCGGCGAGCTTGACCCCGACATCATTCACACGCCGGGCTGCCTTGTGGATATGATAGTCCAGATTTAGAGAGCAGGTTTCAGTAAGTAATACCGCCTTCAAGTGCGTTTTTCCCGCCGCTTTGCGGCAAGTGAACAACTGCACACTATGACGATTCCCACATGGTCGTTTTGTGCATTGCAAGTAGCGAAAGGAATGGTCATGACAATGGAGAAAAGACAACTCATAGCTTACAGGACCGCCAGGTTCTTTGAAGACGGCGACCTTGTAAATCTCGGCATCGGAATGCCGACATTGTGCCTAAAGTATCTGCCCGAGGGTGTCGACATATGGATTCAGTCCGAAAACGGCGTCATCGGGCTAACGGGCGCCCCCGGGGAGGGCGAGGAGGCCGACCCGAATGTGGTCGATGCCTCGGGCAGTGTTTCCATGCTGCGCACCGGGGGCTGCTGCTTTGACAGCTTCACCTCCTTCGGGCTTATCCGCGGCGGGCATGTCGCGGCCACGGTCCTCGGCGCATACGAGGTCGATCAGGAAGGCAACCTTGCCAACTGGATGGTTCCCGGCAAAACAGTAGCCGGTATGGGCGGAGCGATGGACCTTGTTTCCGGCGCTAAAAAGGTGCTTATTATGATGGAGCACTGCGACAAGCACGGCAATCCAAAGATACTTAAAAAATGCAGGCTCCCCCTAACGGCGGCAAACGAGGTCGATTACGTGATAACGGAGCTCTGCGTCTTAAAGCGTACTGACGAGGGATTGATGCTTATGGAGCTTGCTCCGGGAGTAACTGTTGAAGAGGTTGTCTCAAAAACCGAGGCGGACCTGATAATACCGGAAGAGATAGGATGTATGGTATGACCCCTGCGCATATCGTAGGCCTTGTGGCCACGATTCTCATAATCGCTATACTCAGCATACGCTCAGGCAAAAACGTCAAAAGCGCCTCAGACTTTTCGGGGAGCGGCAAAAGCGCTGGCAGCGCAATCATAGCCGGCGCCATTATCGGGACGCTTGTGGGCGGCTCCTCCACCGTAGGGACGGCGCAGCTAGCCTATACATACGGCATGTCCGCCTGGTGGTTTACCCTGGGAGCGGGAGTCGCCTGCCTGATTCTCGCCCTAGGCTTTGCAAAGCCGCTGCGCAGCTCTGGCTGCAGCACGCTGATTGGTCTTCTTGAAAGGGAATACGGCAAGACCTCCGGGGTGCTTGCGACGTGGCTGTCGTCCATAGGCACGTTTATAAACATAATCTCGCAGATGCTCGCGGCAACGGCGGTGCTCGCGGTAGTCTTCCCCAAAATGAGCGTTCTGCCGGCGCTGGCCATATCGGCTGCAATCATGGCGCTTTACGTCATCTTCGGCGGCGTGAAGGCGGCGGGTATGGTGGGCATAGTCAAGCTCGTGCTGCTCTACGTCTCGATGATTGGCGCCGGGATAATCGTGCTTATCCTCTGCGGAGGAGCGGCGCCGCTCGTCAGCCAAATAAAGGCCCTTCAGTCTTCACAGGGTGAAAACGCGGTAAACTACTTCAGCCTGTTTGCCCGGGGCGTGGGCACGGATTTGGGCGCGGGGCTTTCGCTTGTCTTCGGAGTTCTGACGACACAGACCTACGCCCAGGCGGTTATGTCGGGCAAGTCCGACGCCGCCTCGGTAAAGGGCGCTCTATTAAGCGCCTTTCTTATCCCTCCGATTGGCATAGGCGGCATTCTCGTCGGCCTCTATATGAGGATAAACTTCCCGGGCATACCCGCGAAACAGGCTCTTACCCAGTTTGTGCTCATGCACATGCCGCCGATACTGGGCGGCGTGGTTCTGGGAACTCTTTTTATCGCGGTAGTCGGAACCGGCGCAGGGCTTGCCCTCGGCATAAGCACCATTATAAGCGAAGATATGCTCGGAAAACTTAAGGGCAAATCCTGCGGGCAAAAAAAGCTTACTCTCTCGAGGGTAATAATAGTCCTTGTCCTTGCCCTGGCCTGCGTGTTCAGCACGGGCAGGCTGGGAGACACAATTTTGAGCTTTGCCTTCATGTCAATGGGGCTTCGCGGCGCCGTAGTATTTGCCCCGCTTGTCTGTGCAATCTGGCTTCCCGGGCGCGTGGACAGCTGTTTCATCATCGCCTCAATAATTGCGGGCCCCGCCTGCGTTCTGGTGTTCGGGCTATTGAACGTCCTGCCCTTTGACCCACTCTTTCTTGGTATCGCCGCAAGCGCCATAATTTGCTTTTTGGGTTACGTTTGCAAAAAAAAGGAACCTAAGTTATTATAGATACGGAACCCAGATTCCCGATTAACTTATAAGCTTGTTGTGCTGTATAAGGGACTGGTGCCAAGACCGGAAATATGCAAATCAGGGGGAATGGGATTTGATTAACGAGACCTCGATACGCTGTTTTCTTACGCTGGCGAAGGTTCTCAACTTTACGGAGACTGCCAAACTGATGTACATGACGCAGCAGTCTGTAAGCAAGTATATTGCAAAACTTGAGGAAGACTTGGGCTTTCAGCTTTTTATCCGCACGAAGCACTATGTCATGCTCACGAGGGCGGGCAGGAACTTCTACGAGTTTTTCAGCCGCATGGAAGAGGAGTTTAACGAAGTCGTAGAGCAGACAAAGCAGTACTACGACAATGTAAACGGCTCGCTGCTCATCGGACATCTGGAGTGGCTGGAAATATCCTCGGGCATCAGCAACGCGCTTAGGCTGCTGAAAAGCAAAAAACCGAAGCTTCACTTTGTCATCGAAAAGCACCCCCAGTTTGAGCTGAACGAGCTCTTTTTACAGCGAAAGCTGGATTTGATAATAACTTACAGCGAATTTGCTCCCAAAGGCCCCGGCATTATGCAGATGAAAGCGATGGAGACACCGCTGGTGCTGCTCGTTTCGCCCGACCACCCGAAGGTGAGAGAGGACGCGACTGTCGACGACTTCAGAAACGAGCCGTTTATTAAAGCCGCGGCAAGCCGCGAGCGCTTGTCCGAGAGTAAGCACCGCGCACTGCGTCAATGCAAGGAGCTGGGCTTTACGCCTTCGGAAATAATCATTTCCGCAAACCTTGAATCCGCCTACACGGCGGTTAAGTTCGGGCAGGGAGTTCTGGTATCGACGATGCTCAGCCGCATGAGCTTAAACAGCGAGCTTGTATGCTACCCCATCGGCAAGATGGAGGAGCTCCTGTGCTTCTGGCATGAGGACCAGGAGAATCCTGCGGTTGCCGAGTTTGCGGAAGCTCTTGAGAAGAGCTATCACGAGGCCCCCGCTTCTCAGGGCACGAAACCTGTTTCCGGTCTTTTGCGGCCAACACTTGGGAATCAGCCGGTACCTTAAATTGGATATGAAGGATATTGATAGGGCAGTTACAAATAAAGACAATTTTGAGGGACCGGATGGAGATAAGCGGGCTGATTTTCAGCCCGTTTATTGTTTTTCAGAGAAAAGGCATGAGGTACGGCATTTTACCCAATGTCTTTCCTAAGTACAACTGGTGGGGGTTTCATTTCCATCCGTACTCATCGCTTCGCCGAACCTCTGGAAATGAACGACTTCCCTCTCGCGGAGGAACTTAAGCGGTTCAATGACGTCCGGGTCGTCGGCAAGGTTAATCAGGTATTCATAGGTCGAGCGGGCTTTCTGCTCCGCTGCCATGTCTTCCGTAAGGTCCGTAATGGGGTCGCCCTTCGACTGGATGTAAGCCGCAGTAAAGGGTACGCCGGCTGCGCTCACGGGGTAAACGGCCTTGTCGTGGTCCGCGTAATAAGGTGCAAGTCCACTCTTTTCGATTTCCTCTATGCTCGCATTCTTGGTAAGCTGCTTTACCATCGTACCGACCATCTCAAGGTGAGCAAGTTCCTCCGTACCTATATCGTTACTAATATTGCGCATCTGTTTTCGCATAGCTAAAATTCTGGCTCCCTCCCCTTTCCCGCTCATAAAACATCCCGCTCCGCCGTATGCTGATTATACGGGGGGTGTTTTTCGTGGCGGAAGATAAGAGTACAACCAAAACCGAAACGCTGGGCCTTACGCAGCTGCAGGAGAAGGCTTTCTGGACCGCGGTGAAGGTTGGGATATACAAGGAGCTGCACAGGAAAGGTCTAATCTCCGATATGAGGCTTGGGCGCCTGATTGAGGCGCAGTATAAATAAGCCTTGGCGTATGGGGGTTCATGATGTGAAGCTCCGTGTGGCGGCTTACTGCAGGGTCAGCACGGACAAAAACGACCAGCTAAACTCGCTGGAAAGCCAGAAAAAGTACTTCACCGACTACATAAACGACCAGAGTGGCTGGGAGCTCATCGGAATCTATTACGACGAGGGGGTAAGCGGCACCTCCACAAAAATGCGAGCCGGCTTTAACCGCATGATAAGCGACGCTAAGGCGCATAAAATGGACTTAATTCTGACAAAAGAAGTCAGCAGATTTGCGCGCAATACGGTCGATGCCCTCTCCTACACGCGCCTGCTCAAGGAGCTAGGTGTCGGCGTGATTTTCATGTCCGACAACATCGACACGCGGGACAAAGACGGCGAGCTGCGCCTTACCATCATGGCGAGCATTGCCCAGGAGGAGAGCCGCAAAACCTCGGAGCGCGTAAAATGGGGCCAGAGAAGGCGCATGGAGCAGGGCGTCGTGTTCGGCCGCGACATGCTCGGTTATCGCGTCAAGAAGGGGCGGCTCATTATAAACCCCGCCGAGGCGGAAATCGTGAGGCTAATCTACCACAAGTTTCTGATTGAGGGAAAAGGTGCATATGTGATTGCAAGGGAGCTCAGCGAGGCCGGGATTCGCCCCAAGCGCGCAAAGGAATGGTCGAGCACGGTTATTCTGAAAATTCTGCGCAACGAAAAGTACGCAGGCGACCTCTGCCAGAAGAAAACCTACACCCCCGACTATTTGAGCCATGCAAAAATGTACAACCGCGGGCAGGAGGAGATGGTTTATATCAAGGACCACCATGAACCCATCATCTCCCGCGAAGTTTGGGATAAGGTTCAGGCAGAGCTTAAACACCGCTCCCCCACTTTCGGGGAGAAGTCCAAGTACTCAAGCCGCTACTGGTGCAGCGGCAGGCTCCTTTGCGGCGAGTGCGGGCATATTTTCGTAAGCCGCACGAAAAAACTGAAAAGCGGCGATACATACAGGGCCTGGCGCTGCCATGCCGCGGCAAAGCACGGCGCAAAGAAGGCAGGCAAAGACGGAAAAACTATTGGCTGCGACAGCAAATCGGTCAATGAGAAGGTGCTTACCGCCGGGGTGGCGCTGGTACTTAGAAAGCTTCGCGGCAATATTGATGTGCTTGCCGAGGAAATTCTGAAGGAACTAAGAGAAGTTCAGTCCTCGGATATAGAAATTGACATGGACCTTCTCCACAGGCAAATCGAAAATATATACAAAAAAAAGCGCAGGGCGCTAGACCTTGCGCTTGAGGGCACGATAAGCAAGGAGGACTTAAAGCGGCAAAACGAGTATTACGACAGCCAAATCGAGAAGCTGCGCACGCAGATTGCCCTAACCGAAAGCATGGCCTCCCAAAATGGCCGGAGTTTAAGCAGAATTGAAACCTACATAAACGAGATTAAAAGGATACTAAGCTTTGATGGTGAGGACACGCTGGTTTTCCGCGAGGTTCTTGACCGCATTGTAATCGAAAGAGAGAGCTATATAACGATTTATTTAAACCATATTCCCTTCGGCATCAGGCTGCACTATAATACAAACGGAAGGCTGAATAACTTCTGCGTTTCATTCGACAATATTGAGGTCGTACAGAGCCTTTAACTCTCAGCGGAATAATATGCTTCTAAAAATATGTTATCAACAGAGTCTAAACAGATTGACAAAAGCACCCCCATATGTTATCATGACCAATGCGTTCATTTCATATTTTGATAAGAAATAGCGTTTTTCGGCTGTGGAGAAGTACTCAAGAGGCCGAAGAGGCGCCCCTGCTAAGGGCGTAGGCGTGTTACAGCGCGCGGGGGTTCAAATCCCCCCTTCTCCGCCAAGGACTTATTACACAGGAGTGTAATAAGTCCTTTTTATTTTTTGCATGATTTATGTAACTTAACAACCTATGGTATTCAGAGATTCCGATATTCTCATACTGCTAGTTTTTAAGTCAAAATCTGGTCCCCTTAAACTATAAAATAAAATTGACACGTTATATCTCTAGCTAAGGCGTGTCCGCCTAAGTTTAAGCAGTGACACCCACGGCAAAATGTATACCGCAGCAAATTAGTCTTATTCAATATCCCAGGCAGGCGGCTCAGATGTGCAATTTCAGTACCAATATACCTATATCGTTAAGGGTGGCCTTTGCCTCGGGAGTCACCATTGAAAAGCGCTGGCTAAGGTATCTCAGCGACGCCGCCAACTCTCCGTCCGGCCCACCGGACGCCAACAGGGTATAAAGTGCCGGGGATTATCTTTGAACAGAATAAAACCACAACTCACACATACTTTGCAATCACGGCTTCTGCGGTGAGAATACCGTCGACCGCCGCCGAAACAATTCCGCCAGCGTAGCCCGCGCCCTCGCCGCTGGGGAAGATGCCGCGAATATTCGACTGCCTGTTATCGCCCCTTATAATCCGAACCGGCGAGGAGCTTCTCGTCTCAGGCGCTGTCAAAACGGCGTCGGGGCTGTCAAAGCCGCTGAGCCTTCGGCCAAGCTCGGGCAGCGCTGCAGCAAGGGTATCGCAGATTTTGGCGGGCAGGACCCTGCGTATGTCACCAAAGACAACGCCGGGGGCATAGGTCGGGGCCACGCTTTTCGGTCCTTTACTTGGGCGCCCTTTGAGAAAATCGCCGACGAGCTGAGAAGCCGCCCTGTAATTTGAGCCGCCTTCCTTAAAGGCCTTGCGCTCTATCTCGCGCTGCCAGTACATCCCGCCGAGCGGGCCCTCGTAGGGGAAATCCTCTGGGGTGAGCGTTACAAGGAGCGCCGAATTCGCGTTTTTCCCGCCGCGGTCTGAGTAGCTCATGCCGTTTGTCACGACGCCGCCTTCCTCGGAGGCCGCCGCTACGACAAAGCCGCCGGGGCACATGCAGAAGGTATAGGCGGAGCCGTTTTTCAGATGGCAGGCGAGCTTATAGTCGGAGGGCGGCAGCGCCGGGTGTCCCGCGAAAGCGCCGTACTGCGCTCGGTCGATGTCTGATTGCAGATGCTCTATTCTCACGCCCATCGAGAAGGGTTTCGGCTCCATAGCTACCGAGCTAGTAAAAAGCATTTCATAGGTGTCCCTCGCGCTGTGGCCTATTGCGAGAACAAGGTCGGAGCAGGAAAGAGAGTATTTCCCTCCCCTTTCCTCGACCAGAGCCGAGCGAAGCCCCCCGGCCGGCGCGTCAAGACCGACCAGCTTGTTCCCAAAGCGGACCTCTCCGCCGAGGGCCTCAATTCTCTTCCTTATGTTTTGAACCACGTCAATAAGAATATCCGTCCCCACGTGAGGCTTGGCGCTGTAGAGTATATTCCCGGGCGCGCCGGCCTCCGTCAGCTGTCTCAGCACCCAGCCGATGCGCTCGTTTTTCGTGCCGGTGGTGAGCTTTCCGTCTGAGAAGGTGCCGGCCCCGCCCTCGCCGAACTGCACGTTGCACTCCTGGTCCAGCTCTCCGGTTTTCCAGAAGCGCTTGACCCTTTCGCGCCTTGTGACCGCATCTAGCCCGCGCTCGAGGACTATGGGCTTTAAGCCCGCCTCGGCCAGAACAAGGGCCGCGAACATCCCGGCAGGCCCGAAGCCGACCACAACGGGGCGCTTTTCGCTAGTCGCCCTGGGTATGCGGTACTCAAAGGTCTCCGCCGAAGACACGCGGGGGTTATTAAGGCGTTTGAGTATCCTGTCCTCATTTTCAACCTCAACGTCTACCGTGTAGACAAAATGTATGTTGCTTTTTCTGCGCGCGTCAATCGACTTTTTGTGCAGCTCAAGGGAGAGAATTTCCCCCCTCGATACGCCCAGAATTAAAGCGCATTTTTCGGAAAGCGAGCTTTCGCCTTCATCCAGGAATAAAACTATGTCTCGTATTCTCAACATAACGATACTACCTTTAATCAAACTTCAGACCTTGCAAAGCGGCCAAATCAGGAGGCTCCCGCAAACTAAGATAAACGCAGCCGCTTGAATTATATATTCCCCAGCCTGCCGGAGAGCCGGCCGCTGGACCAGGCCCACTGCAGGTTGTAGCCGCCGCAGCACCCGTCGACGTCCAGAACCTCCCCCGCGGCGTATAGCCCCGGGCAAATCTTGCTCTCTAAAGTATGGCTGTCAAACTCGGAGGTGCGTATGCCGCCCGCCGTCACCTGCGCGTTTTCAAAGCCGGTCGTCCCCATCACAGTGAAATTAAAACTCTTTATCGAGCGGGCGATTTTGAAAAGCTGTCCGTCCTTCAGCGCGGAGATAGGCTGCGACAGGGCGATGTCCGCATACTTCAAAACGGTCTGCCCGAGGCGCTTGTTCAGAATTCCGGTGAGAAAATCCTCGCAGCTCCGCCCCGCGCCGCTTATTTTGCGCTCGAAAAGGATTGCCGCGACCTCTTTTTCCTCGTACCCGGGCATCAAATCAAGCGAGATTACAAGGTCTTTCTCCGTCGAGGCATGGCGGGACACCTCAAATACGGCAGGGCCGCTCAGCCCGTATTCGGTGAACAAAACCTCGCCCGTGCTTGTGCATACCGCCTTCCCGCCGCGCTGTACCATGACCCTTGCCTCTGCTTTTATGCCCTTGAGCGCCCTTGTGTATGTGTTGTCTGTTTTAACCTGGACAAGCGAGGGGTAAAGCGCCGTGCGGCTGTGTCCGAGCGCTTCAAGCAGCTTATAGCCCGACATCGTCCCTCCGAGTTTCGGCGCCGCCGCACCGCCCGCCGTGACTATGAGCTTGTCCGATTTAATTGTTCCGGTCGAGGTCTGCGTGACAAACCCCGCCCCCTCCCTCTTTATAGATAAAGCCTCGGTGTCGCAGCGCAGCTCGATATTCGGGCGCTCCAGCGAAAAGCGCAGGACGTCAAGGACGCTGTTTGCCTGCATGCTGTAGGGGTAAACCCTGCCGCTCGGCTCCGTACGGGTAATGAGCCCGAGCGAGCGGAAGAAATCAAGCGTCGCTTCAAGCCCGAAATAATCAAGGGCGGGCTTTACAAAGAGCCTGTCCTCGCCGAAATAGTACGAGACATCTAGGTCTGCGTTTGTGAGATTGCAGCAGCCGTTGCCCGTGGCAAGGAGCTTCCTCCCGACACGGCTTTGCTTTTCAATCAGTATCACGCGGTTTTGACTGTCCTCGGCGGCTGTAATCGCGGCCATCATGCCCGAAGCGCCGCCCCCGACTACAAGTACGATCTGCATACTGTCCTCCCCCTGGGCTTTGAAAATCATTATCTGGCGGTTATGTCACAGGTAAAGCTGTCCAATAAACCACTCCGGTTTATCAGGCGCGTGTTGCTCAGGAAGATTATATAACATAAGCTGCGTTAATGATATAAGTACATCATAAAAAGAAAAGGCGTTATTGCCGTAAAATTCTCAGGGCTACTTTCCTTTTTATGGTTGACAGCTTAAATGGATACAGTATAATAGTAACACATTTTTATTGCGAGGGGTTTAACATGGCCATATACGAAAGAATAAGCACGGGACTTTCCGGTTTCGATAAGGTAATCGACTATCTCCGCCTGGGGGACAACGTGGTCTGGCAGGTGGATTCGGCCTCGGGCTATAAAAAAATGGTAGAGCCCTTCGTCGCACAGGCGCTTCGGGACAACAGGGGGCTTTTTTATGTGCGTTTCGGCAGCCACGAGCCGATAGTCGAAGACAGTCCCGATATAAAAATCATCCATGTTGACCCGAGCAAGGGCTTTGAGAAGTTTGCGACCGAGGTCCATTCAATCATCAAAGAGGCGGGCAGGAAGGCCTTCCTTGTGTTTGACTGCCTGACCGATTTGCTTGAGCACTGGTATTCGGACTTGATGATTGGAAACTTCTTTAACGTCACCTGCCCGTACCTGTACGAGCTTGAGACGGTCGCCTACTTTGCGCTAATCCGCAACGCCCACAATTTTACCACCATCGCGAGCATCCGCGAAACAACGCAGCTCCTGCTCGATTTATACGAGGTGAGTGGCAAATTATATATACACCCTCTAAAGGTCTGGCAGCGCTACTCGCCAACCATGTTCTTTCCGCACCTAATTCAGGGGCAGGAGGCAATCAGCATCACCGCAAGCTCCGAGGTCGCGGAGCTCTTCTCGAGCATCCGCAGGGGCGGAGACCGCCCTGACTACTGGAACGCCATATTCAGCAGGGCGAGAGAGGCGCTCTCTTACCCCCCGGAAGAGCAGGAGCCTATAAAGAAGCTTCTGATGCGCATGCTGATTGGCCCCGACTCGCGCATGTTTAATCTGTGCGCCCGCTACTTTACCCTGAGCGACATACTCAACATCGCCTCAAGGGAGGTCGGCACCGGTCTTATCGGCGGAAAAAGCGTCGGTATGCTGGTCGCAAGAAAGATTCTGGAGCGGGAGGGCAAGGGCCGCTTTACGCCCTTTATGGAGCCGCACGACTCTTTTTATCTCGGGGCGGATATTTTTTACACATATATTGTGCAAAACGGCTGCTGGAAGCTCCGCACGATGCAGAAAACGAAGGAAGGGTACTACAAATACGCGCCGGAGCTTAAGGAAAAGCTCTTGAATGGGAAATTTCCGAGCTTTATCAGGGAGCAGTTTGTCCAGATGCTTGAATACTTCGGCCAGTCTCCCATCATCGTGCGCTCAAGCTCCCTGCTTGAGGACAACTACGGAAACGCCTTCGCGGGAAAGTACGAAAGCGTCTTTCTGGCTAACCAGGGCTCTCCTGAGGAGCGCTACGAGGCCTTGGAGCAGGCCATCAGAATAGTCTACGCCAGCACGATGAACGAGGACGCGCTCGCCTACAGGATGAACAGGGGGCTTTTCGAGCTCGACGAGCAGATGGCGATACTCGTTCAGCGCGTCTCGGGCGACCAGTACGGGGAGAACTTCTTCCCCCATATCGCGGGCGTCGGAAACTCGTCAAACCTCTATGTCTGGGACAAAAGCATCGACATGTCAGCAGGCATGCTGCGTCTGGTATTCGGTCTCGGCACAAGAGCGGTGGACCGCACTTCCGGCGACTACGCAAGGATAGTTTGTCTGGACGACCCCCTGCGCATGCCCCCGATTAGTCTGGAGGACCAGAAAAAGTTCACCCAACACGGGGCGGACATCATCTCGCTTAAGGAAAACGCTCTTGTGAGCAGGGATTTGGATGAGATATTCACGCAGGACATAAAGGCAGACAAGGAGCTCTTCGCTTCCGTGGACAGCCGGGAGATAAGCAGGCTTCGCGAGCTGGGGTATGCAAATATAAAGCCGCCTTATGTCTTTGATTTTAAAAGGCTCTTAAAAGTCAGCGAGTTTCCCTCGATTATGAAGGAAATGCTCGCGCTTTTGTCGAGTGTTTACGACTATCCCGTGGACATCGAGTTTACCGCAAACTTCACAAAAAGCGGTAATTTCAAGATTAACCTCCTGCAGTGCCGCCCGCTCCAGACAAGGGGGCTTGGCAAGGCCGTGAAAATGCCGGTTCTCGAAAACCCAAAGGACTGCTTCTTCTCGGTAAAGGGCAATTTCATGGGCGGTAACGTCCGTCTGCCAATAGATTATGTGGTCTTCGTGGACGCGCGGGGCTACAAGCAGCTCGGCGAGCAGGACAAATACGCCGTGGCAAGGCAAATCGGCCTTATAAATACCGCCCTCAAGGGCAAAAACATCATGCTGATGGGCCCGGGCAGGTGGGGTACCACCACCCCCTCCTTGGGGGTTCCCGTCAACTTTGCGGAACTGTGCAACATGTCGGTTATCTGCGAGTACTCGTCAAGGGAGGCCGGGTTCATGCCCGAGCTATCCTACGGCAGCCACTTCTTTCAGGACCTTGTGGAAACCGGGATTTTCTATGTCGCTATTATCGACGGGCACGGGGATGTGCTGTTTAATCCTGAAAAAGTCTTTAAAAAGGAGAATTTCCTTAGGTCGGTCTCTCCCCAGTCCGAGAGGTTTTCGGGTGTTATTCACGTCGCAGAAACGAATGGCCTTCAGCTTTTCTCCGACATTGTAACCCAAAGAGTTCTCTGCATATAATTATAAGCAGCCAAACAAAATTATATCCTGCCTTAAATATAGCGGCGGCCGGTTACCCACCGACCGCCGCATCATTTATTTTAGCTAAAATACCGCGCCCTAGCTTAGCCGCAGCGCCGCGGCTATCTTATGAAATTCGTCCTTACGTTCTTTTCGCGCTCCGGCAGCTCGATTCCAGCGGCCCTTCCCGCCTCTATGCACTTTAGAAGCCAGGCCATGTTGTCTCCGAGAACTCGCATTGTCTGCATTCCTTCAAGGTCCTGCCGCACCTCCTCGGGCTTGTTGCCGTGCACCATGTTCCAATACTTCGAGGCGACAATCGGCATTGAGGAGATTGTAAAATACTTGTTGAGCTGGTCGAAGGCTGCGGTGGCCCCTCCCCTGCGGCAGCTAACGACCGCAGCACCGAGCTTGCCCTCAAAGGCGTTGCCTTTTGAATAGAAAACCCTGTCCAGGAAGGCGACAAAAGCCCCCGCTGCCGATGCGTAGTGCACAGGCGAGCCGAGAACAAGTCCGTCCGCGGCTTTGATTTTTTCGACGCACTCGTTTACGCCGTCCTCATCGCTGTAGGCGCATTTTCCAAGCTTATAGCAGGCCCCGCAAGCTGTGCAGCCGAGGACCGGCCCCTTATTGACATGCACAATCTCGGTTTCAATACCGTTTTTTTCAAGCTGCGCCGCGACCTCCGAGAGGGCGGTGTAGGTACAGCCCTTTTCACGCGGGCTGCCGTTGAGAAGTATCACTTTCAAGGTATCCTCTCCCTTCGTGCTGTTATTTTTATTTTACAGCTCTTTCCGGTTCCAGTCAACTTAAATTAAACCTCACTTATATAGTGAAAAAAGTATTAAATTAACCCAATAAATATTAAATTCTCCCTTTGACATCTCCGGCTCTATCTGTTAATATATGTATTGTTTAATTGTTTAAATTTTTAAATCAATGATGAGGCTGGAGGTTGCATATATGGTTTTCAAAGTATTGCTCCTAGTTGTCTTTTTTGTGCTGATGCTGGCAATAGGCGTCTACTGCAGAAAAACCGGCTCAAGCATCGACAATTTCGTCCTGGGCGGGCGCAGGGTCGGTCCCTGGCTGTCGGCCTTTTCCTACGGCACATCTTACTTTTCGGCGGTAATCTTTGTCGGCTATGCGGGCCAGTTCGGCTGGCGCTTTGGCATCTCGGCAACCTGGATAGGCCTTGCCAACGCCCTGGTCGGCTGCTTCCTCGCCTGGGTGGTGCTTGGGAGGAGAACCCGGGCAATGACCCGCCACTTAAAGTCGACGACTACCCCGGATTTCTTTCAACTCCGCTTTGCGAGCGTAAACCTTAAGCTGGCTGCCTCTCTGATAATCTTTGTTTTCATGATACCCTACACAGCCTCGCTATATAACGGCCTGTCTAGGATTTTCGGCATGGCCTTCAACATCGATTACAGCATCTGCGTCATCGCCATGGCAGCGCTTACGGGCGTTTATGTGATTGTCGGCGGCTATATGGCCACCGCGATTAATAACGTTATCCAGGGCGTCATTATGCTCGGCGGAGTGATAGCCGTCGTAGCCTCCGTTCTCAGTGGCCTGGGCGGATTTTCCGAGGCCGTTAAGTCCCTCTCTCAGGCCGGCGACAACGGCGCCTACACCTCCCTGTTCGGCCCCGACCCTAAGTCCCTGCTCAGTGTTATGATACTTACAAGCCTCGGCGCATGGGGGCTACCCCAGATGGTGCACAAGTTTTATGCAATAAAAGATGACGGTTCAATTAAGTCGGGCGCTGTTATCTCCACGGTTTTCGCCCTTGTCATCGGCTGCGGCGCATACTTTCTCGGCGGCTTTGCGCGGCTTTTTGACAGCCCCGCGATTAGAAACGCAAGCGGCGCCGTAATTTACGACAGTATTGTGCCATTTATGCTCTCTTCGATGTCCGACATACTTATAGGTTTTGTAGTCGTGCTCATCATGTCCGCCTCCATGTCGACCCTCTCCGCCCTTGTAATGACCTCCAGCTCGACCCTGACGCTAGATTTTATCAAGGGCACTCTGGTAAAGGACATGAGCGAGAAAAAGCAGCTTGCCCTTATGCGCATCTTCCTTGTCTTTTTCATCGCGGTATCGGCGGGAATTGCCATCTGGCAGCACGGCTCATCCGTATCCTTTATCGCACAGCTCATGGGCATTTCCTGGGGCGCCATGGCGGGTTCCTTCCTCGCGCCCTTCCTCTACGGCCTCTACTGGAAGCGTACTACTGCCGCCTCCGCCTGGGCCTGCTTTATATTCAGCGTATGTTTAATGGTGTCAAATCTGATATTTAAGTTCATTGCCTCTCCTGTGACGGCCGGCGCCATCGCGATAGTCGCAGGGCTTGTAATATGTCCGGCCGTGTCGCTTCTCACGAAAAAACCCGACACCGGGCGAGTTGAGGAGATATTCTCATGCTATGAGACAAAGGAGAATCGTTCGGGCGCGCGGCACCACCCCCTTGCCGTAAACCACCCCGACAAATTGGTTTAATGCATATTATAAGCCGCTTTTGGGTCAGTCCCAAAAGCGGCTTTATCTTAGCCCAAACAGCCGGAGAATCACCGGCTGATTTTTAATCTTCATCGTATTTAGCCACAGTTTTAGCTTCAGGAAGCTTTTGCTCTATTTGGCCAGGGCGCATATATGCCTCCGTATCCGTGGGGAGGTTCTTCTTCTTAAGGCGATTTTTGCTCCAGGAGCCTATTGCCGTATATATAACAGCAAAAAGCGGCACGCCGCAGAGCAGGCCTATAAAACCGAAGAGGCCGCCGAAGAGCAGTATTGAAAAAATCACCCAGAAGCCCGACAGCCCCGTCGTGCCTCCGACAATCCGCGGCTCCAGGATGTTCCCCTCGAAGGTCTGGAGAACAAAGCAGAAGACGACAAAAATCACGCATTGCACCGGGCTCTCAAGCAGGATGAGGAAGGCGCTCGGCACCCCGCCAATATATGGCCCGAAAAAGGGAATTATGTTTGTCACCGCAATAATAACACTGATAAGTATTGCGTAGGGCATCCTTGTCGCCAGCATGAAGATGGCGCAGACGATACCGACAATGAGCGCGCAAATCAGCTTTCCCACGAAAAAGCGGCCGAAGGTCTTGTGTATGTGCTCTGCGCCCTTGAAAAAGATGTATGTGAGTCTCCTGCTCATGATGCTGTAGGTAAGCTTTTTAATAAGGGCGATTAGCTCTTCCTTTCTGTACAGCACATAGCAGGATAACATTATCCCTATTAAGATGTCGACAACCGTCATTAAAACGGATATGACTCCCGTCGAGACGTTTGCAATTATGCTCTCTATCCGAGGCAAAAGCCCCGTCTTTACCCAGTTGGTAAAGTAGTCGACGGCACCGGAGAGGATATTTGCCAAGGCGGTATCGTTGCCAAACTCGGTGTTGAAAATATTCTCTAGCCACTGCATCGCCGTGTTGTAGTAGCCCTGCATGTTGAGCACGAGCTTCTGTATGCTCAGGTATATCTGGGGCAGTACAAGCACAAGAAGCGTTGCGATGGTCGCTATAAGCAGGAGAATAACCGTCACAATGCCGACAACGCGCGCAAAACCCACAGCCTTTTTTCGGCTGCGCGGAAAAAGCATCTCTCCAAGCTTTAAGTAAAACTTTTTCTCGAAAAAATTCAGAACCGGGGTGAGTATGTAGGCTATCGCTATGCCGATGAGAATTGGGTTTAGTATGTCAACCAGAGTTCTTACAATCCCGCGCACCGAATCCCAGCGCGTTACGGTCCAGAAAAATATAAGACTCAGAGCGATGACACAGAAGGCTGTTACGCCCCAATATAGATATTTCCTATCCCATCTGAATTTCAAAGTCTCACCGCCCTTTTATGCTTAAATCCCTATGACAAGACTATGTTA
Organism: Clostridiales bacterium; assembly: GCA_012838345.1. Taxonomy (GTDB): domain Bacteria; phylum Bacillota; class Clostridia; order Oscillospirales; family Oscillospiraceae; genus DUPK01. The sequence continues at coordinate 56,827 of DUPK01000071.1, forward strand.
ACAGTAATATAATCCTTCGTCAACTAAAATCTCAGCATTCTCTGTACATGGCGGGAGCGTCCGATTTCAAGACATGCTCGGATACGGCGAGCACCTCCACCTTAAGTGTTCTCTGCCCGAACTGAATCTCTATGATGTCGCCGATTTTAACCTCATAAGAAGCCTTCGCAGGCCGGCCGTTAACAAGCACCCGCCCGTTGTCGCAGGCCTCGTTTGCCACCGTGCGGCGCTTAATAAGCCGAGAAACTTTAAGATATTTGTCAAGCCTCATTACAGCCCTTCCCTTCATATATATAGCACATAACGGCAAAAGACTGCCATTATGTGCAACAAAAGCTCTTTATATATCTAGACGGCACGGGTAATAGGCCCGTGCCGTCAGCTAAACTTAAGCTATTGAATCCTTAAGCGCCTTACCTGCCTTGAACTGAGGAACCCTTGAGGCGGGTATCTGTATCTGCTCCTTGGTCCTGGGGTTCCTTCCCATGCGGGCCGGCCTCTCCTTGACCTCGAATACGCCGAAGCCGACAAGCTGTACCTTATCGCCTCTCTTCATGGCCTCGGTGATGGTCTCAATAAGTGCGTTCAGTGCTTTTTCGCTGTCCTTCTTAGAAAGACCTGCCTTCTCAGCGGTTGCGCTTATGAGCTCTGCCTTATTCATTATGTTATGCTCCTCCTTAAATTTTCTATACTAAAAACCTGACGGCGCTTCGTGCCGTGTGGCTTAAAGTTCTTTAGCCTTAGTATAGAGCCTGTCCATCTCCTCAAGGGTCATCTCGCTCAGCTCCCTGCCCATCCTCTCAGCCTCGCTCTCAACGTATTTGAATCTGCGGGTGAATTTGTCGCAGGCTGAGTGCAGCGCTTCCTCGGGGTCGGTATCTGTAAACCTCGCCACGTTCACGACTGCAAAAAGCAGATCCCCCAGCTCTTCTTCTACTCCCTCTCCCGAGGCTATCGCCTCTCTGAGCTCGTCTACCTCCTCGCAGAGCTTGTCCAGAGCCCCGGAAATCTCGGGCCAGTCAAAGCCGACCTTCTTCGCCTTGTTCTGAATTTTCTCGGCTCTCCACAGGGCCGGCAGGCTCCTTGCCACCGAGTCCATCGCGGAGGCCGTGGTGGACTGGTTTTTCTCCCTGCGCTTAAGCTCCTCCCAGTTTACGAGGACCGCTTCCGAACCCTCGACCTTTGCAGCGCCAAAAACATGTGGGTGGCGGTAGATGAGCTTCTTGCATACGGCGTCGGCCACATCGTCGAGATTAAAGGCGCCTTTCTCTTCCTCGATTCTCGAATGGAAGACTATCTGGGTAAGCACATCGCCCAGCTCTTCAAGAAGGTTCTCCGTATCCTTATTGTCTATGGCCTCTACCGCCTCGTAAGCCTCCTCCAGGAAATTCCTGCGTATGCTCTCATGTGTCTGCTCCCTGTCCCAGGGGCAGCCGTTTTCCGAGCGCAGGAGCGCGATTAAACGCTCCAAATCATAGATATTATACTTCTTTTTATATTCAAAATCTACCATATTTTTTATCCCTCTGCAAGATATTTATGCACTACTTTAGGCCTTTTTGATAAATTTTATCTAATTTTTAGCAGTTTTGCCAGCTTTTCGCCTTTTGGAAGCAGCTTAACGTCCTCGTAAGCGAGGGTTTTTGTCACGATTATGGCTATCAGGTAGACTATTACGGCAATAATTATCGCTAGCGCCATAGACACCAGCATGGAGTACTTGCCCAGAAATCCCATCGATTTTTCAAGGAGGCTATAGCTGCCGTAGGCCGCAACTCCCATCACCAAAGAGCATATTACGGGCATTATAAATATCTTTCTATAGCTCGGCGCCTTTGGCACCACAATCTTTGTGAGCAGAAGGTTTAGGACCGCTATAACGGCATCGCAGATAAGCGTACTTATGGCCGCGCCGTAAATCCCATACTTAGGGTTGCCAATAAGGACATAGGCAATGCATATCTTGATAACTCCTCCGATAATGATGGTGAAAATCGGCAGGCGCTCATGCCCGTAGGCCTGCAAAATCGCGTTTGTAATAAGGCAAAGGCAAACGAAGTAGGACGATATGCCGAGTATGTTGAGAAGCCCGACACCTTCTGCAAGGCTGCCCGGGTAAAGTACGTTCATTATGGGCCTTGCCAGCACCGAAAGGCCCACTCCCGCGGGAAAGGCTAGGAGCGTGGTCATTTTCATCGAAGCCCGCGTGGTCTCGGCTGCCTCAGCATTTTTGCGCTTTGCCGCGAAAGCGGATATAGCGGGAATCACACTCACAGTAAGCGGAACTATAAAGGCTGACGGCAGGTTAAAGAGAGTCTGCACCTTGCCGTAGACGCCGAACAAGGCGGCTGCCGCATTAACATCGAGACCGGCCTTATCCTGCAGCAGCTTCATAATCAGCTTTGTGTCAATCAGGTTAATAAGATGAAGCACCGACGAACCCAGGACTACCGGTATGGCTATTGAAAAAAGGCTTTTAAAAATCTTTCCCGGCCTGTCGGGGCGGTCGTTGACCTCAACTTTCCTGTCCCTACTGCGTACAATGCCTTTTACATATACCGCACTGTAGAAGCACGCCAGTACCGAGCCTATGGTCACGCCGGCTATCGCGCCCGAGGCAGCCTCGGGCAGGCCACGCTTCAGCAGTATCTGGGCTAGAAGCAGACCAAAGACAACCTTGCCAAGCACCTCAATGATCTGGGAAATTGAGGTGAGCTTCATATCGGAGTGGCCCTGCGTATAACCCCTGTATGCGGACATAAGGCATACGAGGAAAATTGAAGGCGAGAGCGCCTGAATACTCTTTGCAACATCGGGATCACGGAAAAACATGGCAAGCGCATTGGGGAAAAACAGCATAATGGATGTCCCCAAGGCTCCAAGCAGGCAAAAAGATACAGTTGCGACCGAGTAAATGCGCTTTACCTGGTTTCTGCGATTAAGCGCGTCCGCCGACGCAATCATTCTTGACACGGCAATCGGCAGGCCGGCTGTGGACAAGGTAAGAAGCAGGTTATAGATATTGTGGGCAACCATAAAATGGCCATAGCCCTCGTCGCCGATGATATTGCCGAGTGCTATTTTATATACCGCGCCCAGTATTTTTACTATTATTGCCGCCGCCGCGAGTATAGCGGCACCGTGAAGATAATTCTGGCCTTTTTTTTCCTGCACTTGTAGACGTCCTCCTATCCATAGGTGTTACCGTATGGACTATCATATTCTCATAAGAAGCATTTTAACACTTCCTTGGACCGCAACTACAAAGGGGCGCCGTATGAGCGCCCCCTCGCCCGACAGTAACAGTCAGTTCTCTAGTTTGGCTCCGCACTTTCTGCAGAACGCGTCGGTCTTTGCGCAGTCCTCCTTGCAGACGGGACAGGCCACAGTTTTCTTCAATTCGGCGAGCCTTGCCTTAAGGCTCTCTATTTCGGCGTTTTTCTCGTCTATCTCCTTAAGAAGATTCTCCAGTGCGCTTTCCTCGGCTTCCTTGCCCTGGTGCGTCTCGTAGACAATCCTGCCTATCTCCCTGTAGCTTACGCCTATCTCGGTGTTCAAATCAAATATCTTCATGTTCAGCTTTGCCGTCTCTAATGTCTCGCCAGTCTTCTGCCCCATTTGCTTTGCGGCAGCGCTCGCGGCATCCACGGCACTCGATGCCTTTTTCTTGATTTTGTACAAGAGCTCCCTTACCTTGTCGTCCATTGTCAAGCCTCCTTCTACCTTATATTCTAAAATAATCCCTGAAATTCCGGCTGAGTATTCTGTCCATATAATCATATGGAAGATCCAGCTCAAAGAACCTTTCCACTTCCCCGCCGTAGTTCCAGAGCGGGAAATCGGTGCCGAAAAAGCAGTTTTCAACCCCGTAGTGGTCTATAAGTTCTCTGACGTAGGCTTTGTCCAAAATAAAAAGCGAACTGCTTGTATCGAACTTGACGTTGGGGCGCCTTAAAAGTTCCCGGGCGCTTTCCCAGCACATAAAGCCGCCGAAATGCGCGGCTAAGACCTCGAGCTTCGGGAAGTCGTCGAGCACCCTCTTGAGCCGCTCGGGGCTTGAGCTGTCGTATCTGTAGTCGCCCATGTGGAGCAGCAGGGGAAGCCGCCCCTCAATCAAATCGTAAATCTCCAGCGAACTTGGCGAGTCGAGCTTAAAGCGCTGAAAATCTGGGTGCAGCTTGATGCCATGCAGCCCCAGCCTTATTATGCGCTCCACCTCGTCCTCAAGGTCATCCATCTCGGGGTGCAGCGTGCCGAAACCGAAAAACTCCGGATGCCCGGCGCATTCTTTTGCGATGAAGCTGTTTATATCCCTTACCTGGTGAGGGGCGGTGGCAACGGAGCAGACAAGGTACATTTTTACACCGTATTTTGAGCCCTCGCGCAGGAGCTCCTCCGCCGAGCCGGGGTGACCAGGCTTCAAGCCGTAAAAGCCGCCGATATTCTCTGCCGCCTTGTCAGCCAGGGCTTCGGGAAAAATATGCGCATGAGCGTCAATTATATCGAAATCGCCGTACGCGTATCGGGACATGTCAGTAAATCTCCCAATAAATACTTATTGTTCTGAGAAATTATAACACCGGCACCTATGTTTTGCAAGTTTTGATTTGTAAAGGTTTTTTGACCTCGGGAAAGAAAAAAACGCGCAGGCCGCTTTTAAACGGCCCGCGCGATGCTTATTAAATTTCGTAACCGTGCGCCTGCTGGAGTATCATGTCCTTGACCTTCATGAGCCTTATTATGTTGCCGCGCTCGTTTTCGTCGAGCTTCATGGTGATAAAGCGTATGTTTTGCTCCATCTCCGGTATCATGATGTACTCCAGAGCATTGACGCGGCGCCTTGTCTTTTCAATCTCCTGTGCAAGAAGCTGCATCGTCTTTTCAATGCGCGCAAGCTCAAGCATATCCGTAAACACGCCGGAGAGGGCGCTCAAAGCGTCGTCCAGCTCGCCCGAGGTCATCGCAAAGCCGTAGGGGTAGATTTCGCTCGGGTCGTTGTTCTTGGTTTTAAACTCATATACCGGCACATGGACGCTCATCACGTTTTTATAGCTGACACCGAGCTCGACGCTCTGCTTCGGGTATAATAGCGCCTGCTCCAGCATTTCCGGCGACATGACGGCGGAGGCCGTCGAGAGCGCGGCCATAGCCTCGGAGAGCCCCTTTTCAACTCGCTCGCGTAGTACGCGGTTCTCGTGGACTATTTCCATGAACTGGCGCATAAGCTCATCGCGCTTGTCTTTCAGTAAGCGGTGCCCTCGCCGCGCGGTCTTCAGACGAGCTTTTATGCGCTTCATCTCCATGCGGGTCGGATTTACATGTTTGGAAGCCATCTCTTTGCCTCCTTAAGACTTATTTTTCTTCCTCTTTCCTCTTCGGCAGGTACTTTGCAATATGCTCGGGCTTTACACGCTTGAGCTCCGACTCCGGCAGTATGGAAAGTAGCTTCCAGCCGAGATTCAAGGTCTCCTCTATGTCCCTGTTTGTCTCCTGCCCCTGTCCGACGTACTCTTTTTCAAACTCGTCTGCAAATTTCGCGTAGAGCTTATCCGTGTCGGAAAGGGCCGACTCGCCGAGTATGGTCATAAGCTCGCGGGCGTCCTTGCCGGCCGCGTATGCGGCAAAGAGCTGGTTCATGGTGCCCGCGTGGTCCTCGCGCGTCTTGCCCTCGCCTATCCCCTTGTCCTTCAGACGCGAAAGAGAGGGCAGAACGTCAATAGGCGGGACTACACCGCGGCGGTGAAGGTCGCGTGACAGGATTATCTGGCCCTCGGTGATATAGCCCGTAAGGTCGGGTATCGGGTGGGTTATATCGTCTTCGGGCATCGTGAGAATGGGAATCATCGTAATCGAGCCTTTTTTGCCCTTTCTGCGGCCCGCGCGCTCGTACATGGTGGCAAGGTCTGTGTAGAGATAGCCGGGATAGCCGCGGCGTCCCGGGACCTCCTTGCGGGCCGCCGAGATTTCTCGGAGGGCCTCGGCATAATATGTCATATCGGTGATTATGACGAGCACCTGCATATCCTTTTCAAATGCGAGGTACTCTGCAGCCGTAAGCGCCATTCGGGGCGTGGCTATACGCTCAACCGCCGGGTTGTCGGCAAGGTTAATAAAGAGCACGGTCCTGTCAATGGCGCCTGTGCGCTTAAACTCCTGCACGAAGTACTCGGACTCCTCAAAGGTTATTCCGACAGCGGCAAACACGACCGCAAAACTGGTCTCGGCGCTCAGCACCTTAGCCTGCCTTGCGATTTGCGCGGCGAGCGGAGCGTGGGGCAGACCGGAACCGGAGAATATCGGCAGCTTCTGTCCCCTTACCAGGGTGTTGAGCCCGTCTATCGTTGAAATGCCCGTCTGAATAAATTCGGACGGATAGTCACGGGCGGCGGGGTTCATGGGAAGGCCGTTAATGTCCATGTAGGCGTCGGCCAGAATCTCGGGACCGCCGTCTATGGGGTTGCCCATGCCGTCGAAGACGCGCCCGAGCATATCCTCGGAAACACCGAGCTGAAGGCTGTGTCCCAGGAAGCGCACCTTGCTCTCGGCAAGGTTAATGCCCATGGAGCTTTCAAAAAGCTGTACGACAGCCTTGTCCCCGTCGACCTCAAGAACTCTGCAGCGCCTTCTCGCGCCGCTTGGAAGCTCTATCTCCGCCAGTTCGTCGTAGGTCACGCCTTCGACGTTTGTGACGACCATCAGCGGGCCGTCTATCTCCCTGATTGTCTTGTATTCCTTAATCACAGCTCCTCACCTCCCGCCTTCGCATTTGCAATCTGCTCGGCCATGTCCGCAAGAATACGGTCATATACTTCTATATATTCATCCTCCGGCACGCTCTTGGCCCTGGCAATTCTTGTTCTTGCCTCAATACCGAACACGGCCTTCATGTCCGCGCCCTCTTTAAGAGCCTCGCGCGCGAGTTTATCGTACTGCAGTATCATATCGAGCATCCTCGCCTGGCGGTCATAAGTCGAGAAGTTGTCTATATCGACAAAGGCGTTCTGCTGCAGGAAGTCCTCGCGTATCATCCTTGCAGTTTCCAGGGTCAAGCGGTCCTGGGGCGATAGCGAATCCTGTCCGACGAGCTTGACGATTTCCTGAAGCTCGGCTTCCTGCTGCAGGAAATTCATGGCCGCCGTTCTGTTCTTTAAGAACTGCTCTCCTAAAGCGCTGTTATACCAGTCTCTCAGATTCACTAGATAGAGCGAATAGCTGTTTAGCCAGTTGATTGCCGGGAAATGCCGCGCGTAGGCAAGCTTTGCGTCGAGGCCCCAGAAGACCTTTACTATACGTAGCGTAGCCTGTGAAACCGGCTCCGAGGTGTCGCCGCCCGGGGGTGAAACGGCGCCTATGGCCGTAAGCGAGCCCTGCCTCCCGTCCGAGCCGAGACACTCTATACAGCCCGCGCGCTCATAAAACTGCGCAAGTCTTGAGCCGAGGTAGGCGGGATAGCCCTCCTCGCCCGGCATCTCCTCAAGGCGGCCGGACATCTCGCGCAGGGCCTCCGCCCAGCGGGAGGTGGAGTCGGCTATAACCGCGACGTCGTGGCCCATGTCCCTGAAGTATTCGGCTATCGTTATCCCGGTATATATCGACGCTTCGCGCGCCGCAACGGGCATATCCGAGGTGTTTGCAATAAGTACCGTTCGCTTCATAAGCGGTTCTCCGGTTCTCGGGTCCTTCAGCTCCGGGAACTCCATGAGAACGTCCGTCTTCTCGTTGCCTCGCTCGCCGCAGCCGATGTAGACGACGATGTCGACGTCTGACCATTTGGCGAGCGCATGCTGAACGACCGTCTTTCCGCTTCCGAAGGGGCCGGGTACGGCAGCCGTGCCGCCCTTTGCAAGCGGGAAGAAGGTGTCAATAACTCTCTGCCCACTCTGCAGGGGCCTATCCGGCACAAACTTCTTTTTATAAGGCCTTCCCACGCGGACGGGCCAGCGCTGCAGCATTTTAATATCCACGCTCTCACCCGAGTCCGTCTTTAAAACCGCGACGACGTCCTCGACCGTAAACTCGCCCTGTTTTATCTCGGTTATCGTACCCGAGAGCGAGGGAGGAACCATAATTTTGTGCTTAAAAACGCTGGTCTCCTGCACCGTGCCGATTATGTCTCCGCCTTCGACCCTTGTCCCCACCGCTACGACGGGCTCAAAGGCCCATCTCTTCGTCCTTGACAGGGCGGGGAGCTCAATTCCCCTGGAGATGGTCTCTCCCGCAATGCCCCTTATCTCCTCAAGCGGGCGCTGTATGCCGTCGAATATGTTTCCAAGCAGGCCGGGGCCAAGTTCGACGGAAAGGGGGTTGCCGGTGGTAAAGACTTCGGCGCCCGGGCCGATTCCGGAGGTCTCCTCATAGACCTGGATTGCCGCCCTGTCGCCGCTCATTGACAATATTTCGCCGGTAAGCCTCTGCTCGCCAACCTTGACGACGTCCGCCATGTTCGCGTCGGACATCCCCACGGCCACGACCAGAGGACCTGAAACTTTAATAACTTTTCCGCCCATATCATTTACCTTCTTTCAAGAGGAAATGTTTCCCGTACGGGGATAAACTTCCCGCCCGGGGCTATAGTATATCGGCTCCGACCGCCCGCTCGACGGCGGACTTGAGAGCCGCCATGCCAAGCCCGATCGAGCCTTCCTTATCGGGTATGAGAATTACCGCAGGAAACGGTTTATCCTTCACCTTGTCTATTTCAGCCTTGAGGTTTACGGAAAGGCATTCGGTAATATAGATAATGGCATATTCCTCGCCCTCGCGCACAAGCTCCCTGAAGGTCTGGCGCGCTTCATTAGGGTCCTCCGCCGTAAACACGTCAAGCCCGAGCGCCTTAAAGCCCATGACGCTCTCCCTTCCTCCGATAACGGCTATCTTATACTTTGCCATACCTACACCTCCCGCAGATGACGCCGGATGTCTGCCGGGCTAAGTCCCGACCTGCGGCCCGTTACGATAATCCGTATTGTGCTTACCTCGCCTTCAAGGGCGTTGAGATAAGCAACCACAGGTGCCTCCCCGAAGCTTATAAATCTGGCGCCGTCAAGATAATCCGTAAGTGCGTTGTCCGTAAGGCGCTCAAAATCCGTAAGCCGTCCGCCTCTGATTGCCTCCGCGCCCGCTTCGGCCGCCTCGCATAGCTCCGAGCTTGAATACAGGCTCAAAAAACGCTCAACGGAACCTGCGCTGAGCACAAGCTCGTTCGGGGATATGTTGCCGCCCTCGATAAGCGCGCGCATGAGAAACTCGGCGTCCTTTCCGAGCCTTGAGGCGCGGACAAAGGCCCGCAGATTCGCGCAGTCTATAAACAGGCGGATATACCCCAGGAGAAAAGAGCTTCCAATCTCCTCTGCAAGGCGCAGAAATTCGGCGCTGTAGTATCTGTCCAGAACAAAGTCCATAAGCTGCGGGTCTCCGGTTTTGGCGAGTATCTCCGCCGCCTCGGATATGCTGTCTGCTATACCCTTTGGAAGGCTGCTGTAATCCTTCTGCAAATAGGCGGCCTTGAGAAGCTCCGGCTCTATGTTTGCAAGCCGCGACATGAGCCTGTCCGCGGGCTCTCCCACCGCTTCAGACTTTATAAGCACCTTTATGTTGTGGAAATCATATTTAAGCCGCACGGCTTCCACAAAACGCTTATCCGGCACCAATTCCTCTATATCGTCGAGCTGCTCTTTAAGATATGTGCCGAGCCTCATTTCAAACTCGTCGGGACCGAGGGATGACAAATCTCCCCAGCCGCACTCCTCCAAAACCTTCAGGGCATCCCCTGTGGTCGGCGCCTCCAGCATGCGCTCAATACGATCTCTGTTTAGCAGCTTTGTCTCCCGGGCGCGGATGTATGCCGACAACTGCAGATAATCAGTATCTTTTATCCTTGCCAAAATGCAGCCTCCTTGCCTCTAGTGATTTTCGCCGCCTCAATTGAACAGAATCTTCGCGACCTCGCCGGCAAGCTCGTTGCGGCAGGAGGCGACAAGTGCTTCGATACTGCAGTTTATCTCTATCCTGCCGTCCTCGAGGATGACCCCGCCGCGTATCGAAGCGGTTTTATCCGAAAGCCTGAGGCCTGCCCTCCTGCCCTGAGAAGCGAGTATCCGGTTTGCCTCTGCCTCTACCACTTTTCCGACCTTTTCCCTGTCGGCGGGCGAGAGCAGAAGCAGTTCCTCGCCGTTGCGCGAGGCTTTCGCCGCAAGAGAGGCCAAAAACTGCGTATACTCCGCCTCGGGCAGCTCGGCGAGCTTTTTCTCCGCCAGAGAATAAGCTTCACCCAGAAGCTCCTGCTTCAGCGAGAGAATCTGCTTTTTCGCCTCAAGCTCGGCGCTTCCGACGAGGAGCTCAAAGCGCTTTTCCGCGCTTTGCTCCCCCTCGGCTATCAGTCTTTTATATTCGGCATCGGCAAGTGCTTTATATTTGCTTCTTATTCTATCGCATTCGGCAGCCGCTTCAGCCTCAATGGCGCTTACTTCCTGTCTTGCGTCATCCAAAATGCGCTTTGTTATTTTTTCAATGCCCTTCATTTAATCACTGCCTTACTTCCATATTTTTGCTTCATTATGCTTCGTTAATCGATAGCGTTAAGGAGCATAATAAAGGACGCAAGCAGTGAAAGAATGGCGTAGAACTCAACGGTAATACAGAGGATAATACCCTTTGACCAGTCGGCGGGCTTCTTGGCAATTATGCTTATCGAAGCGGCGGCAACTCGCCCCTGGTAGATTGCGGAAAGCCAGCCGCCGAGCATCATCGGAATGCAGGCGACAAAAACGCGCAAGCCCTGAACCAAGGTGAGCGGTATTATGTTCCCGGCGAAAACGCCTATCTGAAGCAGGGCAAAAAACCAGATGACAAGTCCGTAAAGGCCCTGAGTGCCGGGGAGAACCTGGAGAATGAGGGTTTTGGAAAACTGTGAGGGGTCCTCGCGGAGAAGCCCCGTCGCAGCTTCACCGGTCATGCCTGTACCCTTTGCAGAGGCGACGCAGCAAAGCGCTGCTGCAAGGCTTGCGCCCAAAAATGCCAATACTAGTCCCATAATAATTTCCTCCTTGATTGTGTAATTCTACTCGTTTATGCAATTTTATTTGACTTCGACGTATTTCGTGTCGACCTTGAGCGGACGGAAGGCCTTTCCGCCGTCAATATAAAACTTACCGAAGTATTCAAGATACTGCAGTCTGGCTGAGTGGACATAGGTTCCGATTATATTTATAGCCATAGAAAACCCGTGTCCTGCTATGAAAATAACCGCAAATAATATGATATTGCCGGTAAGGCTTCCCAACAGATTTATGACGCTGCCTATAACGCTGGTCGCGAGAACAAGCGCCATGAGCCTTGCGTATGAGAGTATGTCGCCAAAATACCCCGTGATGTCGTACAAACTGGCAATCCCTCCGATTATCTTACCCGGGATAGTGGGCTTATTGCGCCCCTGTGTGAGAACGAGGGCTGCAACGCCCGCTATGGCCACCCACCACACACCCTTTAGAGCGCCGACCGCGATGCCGGCAAACAGGAGCCACCAGCTTCCCACGTCAAATAGGGCGTCAAGCGGCTTGCCGTCTCTGATTAGCATGTACGCCTTGATGGCCATTCCGACTATAATCTGAATCGCACCAATAATAAGCGAGCCGACGAGCAGCTTTAGAGGATCCGTCATCGGGTCTATCAGGCGCAGGGCGAGTAGGGGGTCTTTCTCACCCAGGCCAAGCATTTCGGTTACAATCGGTATCGCGTTTCCGAAAAAGCTTCCGAAAGCCGCACCGGCCAGTATCGTAGTGACACCGCAGATAATAAGAAGCCCCGTCATGTAATTAAGAACGCCCCTGGGCTTTAGCTTGGTCTTGGCCAGTATGCCCAATATAAGAAGCACAATGCCATAGCCCATGTCGCCGTACATTATGCCGAAGAATATCGAGAAAAAGGGCATAATAAGTGGATTTGGGTCAATGCCTTCGTACGCGGGCAGGCTGTACATCTCCGTGACCATTGTAAGCGGTTCCGTGAGCTTGTTATTCTTCAGCTTAATTGGTACGTCCGCGTACTCTTCCGCCGCGGGGTCGGTAAATTCAAAGGCACAGGTGTATTTTAAGAGGAGGTCGGCAACCCTTTTCTCCTCGGGAGCGGTAACCCAGCCTTCGAGGTAGAAAACGCTCTCGGTGCCCAGCAGCCTCTGAGCGGTATCGATTTTTGAAAGCTCCTGATTAAGGCTGTCGATACAAAGCTCAATATCGCCCCTGTGGTGAGAGAGTTCCTTAATTTTGTCCGTCTCGGCGGAAATTTCCCGTTTTATTGAGGCTAACTGCCTTTCGATTTCCTCTATGTTTTCCTCGGCAGCGCCTTTAAGGGAACTAAACACGACCCGCGAAAAGCTCAAGCTGCGAAGAGCCGGCAATATTTCGCTCTCAACGTCTTTGTGGAAGAATACAATTATGTAGTTTTGCTCCCTGTCAGAGCTCACGGAAAAGACCTCAAACTCCTCCGCGACCTTGGAAAGCTCTTCCCTTAGAACTTCCGCGCTGATGCTCGGCAGTGTGGTTCCGGCCATTACGCGGACATTCTCGGTACCCGAAAAATCTAGTGTCAATTTATTAGATTTCCAGGGCATAAGGGAGAGTTTCAGCGCTTCTAGGCGGCTAGCTTCCGCCTGAAGCGAAGTAATTTTACTCTGGTGAGCTTCGAGCCGCAAGACAACATCTCTCGTCCTGCAAATAAGCTCGTCGGAAAAGAGCTCCTCCGCGCCGACCTCCCTCCTCGGAGCAAAAATACCCGATTTAGCGGGAGCATACCTGTTTAAAATGCCGAGCGCGGCGGTCGCCTTTGAGTACAGGTTTCTGTAATCTCGCTCCGGCGCGTTCACCTTGCTTAATAATTCGGACAGCGAGGGGTCCACAAGCTTTTCGCTCTGTGGAATCACCTCGACGCAGCCCAGAAGCATAAGCTCGTGCAGCAGGGCTTCCCTATCCGAAAGCATGGCAAACAGGCTCAGTTTTCTCATTTTTACTATCATCAGCCGTTCACTATCCTCTCGACAATAAATGAAGCCGCTTCGTGCAGACGCAGCTCAGCCGATTGCCTAAGTTCAGCCTTTTTCTTCTCCGTGGCCTCGGCCAGTTTAAGTGCAACTCCCTTGGCTTTTTCTTCGGACTGCTGTAACAGCCGTTCTGTCTCCCCGGCAGCCCGCCGGGAAGCGTTCTCAAGCTCCGCTCGGCCATCCCTTTCGGCATCGGCAGCCGCCTTTTTTGCAGCCGCGACGGCGTCTGATTTCATTTTCCGAGAAGCTTCTTCCGCTTCAGAAATGCTCCTTACAGCTTCTAAAGGCATTCCATCCCCTCCTTCTTCTCATAGTTGCTAATGGATTTTTGTAAAATAATCATAATAATATAAAAATATTTCGATTTGTGCAAGGATTATTGTTAACATTTATGGTTATTTTTTTGTATCTATTTTTATTTTACCAACATATTTTTAGACGATATACGAAAATAATTTTCTCTTTTATAAATATTTATTGATTATTTATATTGATTATTTAAACATTTGCCATTATAGTTTACTCTAACAGAGAGGAGTTGGAGCTTTGGACAAACCAAAAAGGAAAAGACGCTTTGGCGACAGGAAGGAAGGGCGGCGCATACGCTCGCTCGACCCGCTATACGCCTTTACCCCTTTTATTATGAAAACCAGGGGGGACGCCACTAACTATTTCAGCGCGTCGGTTGAACTCGAGGCAATCGAGAAATATATAAAAAAGAAACGCGAAGAGGGCCTGAAGGGCTTTGGTATTCTGCACATTTTCATCGCGGGATATGTCCGCTGCGTTTCCCAATACCCCGGCGTAAACCGTTTTGTATCGGGGAAGCGCATCTATGCGCGTAACAACATTGAAATCGTCATGACGGTGAAAAAGCGCATGTCGACCACCGCCGGAGAGACCGAGTTCAAGGTCGTTTTCGAACCCACGGACACCATAAACACCGTTTACGAGCGCGTCAACGAGGCGATTGAGAAGATAAAAACAGAGGAAGACTCAAGCACGGACAAGGTTGCAGCAGTCCTCATAAAGCTCCCCCGCCCCCTGCTCAGCGCAGCCATACGCTTTTTCGACTGGCTCGACTACCACGGCTGGCTGCCCATGTCCCTGATAGGCGCCAGTCCCTTCCACGGCTCCATGGTCATTACCGACCTCGGCTCGCTGGGAATACCCCCGATTTTCCACCACCTTTACAACTTTGGAAATGTCCCCGTTTTTATTGCTTTCGGGGCCAAGAGAAAGACTGTGGAGCTGGATAAAGAGGGTAAGCCCGTGGAGAAAAAGTACATAGACTATACCGTCGCAACGGACGAGCGTATCTGTGACGGTTACTATTACGCCGTTGCCTTCAAGCACTTTAATTATACCCTCAGAAATCCCGAGATGTTGGAAGCACCGCCCGAATACGTCGTTGAGGACATCGACTGAGCTTTGTGACAATGATTAGGCCGCCTGCATTTGCGGGCGGTCTTAGTTTAGTAGCCTGGAATATAACTGCCGCTCATCATGCGACCGCTATCTTTTTGGGGATAGCCGGCATAGTTTGCACTATTATACAGTATTATGCAATAATATACAACATCTTTCTTGTACATATAGTATATAATGTTAGAAATTTCAAGTATTGTTGAAAGGTGGAAATAATATGAAAAAAGCAGCGGTATTTTTGTTTAGCCTATCCATGCTGTCAATACTTGTCTTCACAGGCTGCGCCAAAAGCACCGCCCCCACCCCGAGTGCCACCCCTAGCCCAGGCGTCATATCGGTTAGGGAAGAGAGCGTTGTTATCGGAGAGGGTACGGAGTACGAGCTCGGGGGCACGTTGACCATCCCCGAGGGCGCCCAGGCCCCATACCCCGCCGTCCTGCTGGTTCACGGCTCGGGGCCAAACGACAGGGACGAAACGATTTATGCCAACAAGCCCTTCAGGGACATAGCGGAACATCTCACCTCAAAGGGCATCGCCGTTCTCCGCTACGATAAGCGCACCTATGTCCACCCGGCAAAAATGGCTGAGAGTTTTGCGGAAATCACCGTCAAAGAGGAGACCATAGACGACGCCATTCTCGCGTCAAAACTTCTAAAAGCCGACGAGCGCATTGATAAGGACAGGGTGTTTATTTTAGGACACAGCATGGGCGGCATGCTCGCCCCGCGTATAGACGCCGAGGGCGGAGATTTCGCGGGCCTTATTATTTTGGCGGGCTCTCCAAGGCCCCTTGCCGACATCATTCTCGACCAGATTGCAGCGGCCCTTGAGACGCTCTCGGGAGAGCAGAAAGCCGCCGCGCAGGAGCAGCTTGATACTCTTACGGAAGTTTTCGCGCGGCTTGACACCATGTCCGACGAGGAGGCCAAGGGCATATCGCTTACAGGCGCGTCCGCCTATTACTTTAAGGAGATGGCGGAGCACCCTGCCAGCGAATACCTGTCGGATATTGAAAAGCCCGTACTGATTTTGCAGGGCGGGAAGGATTTTCAGGTGTACGCGGACAAGGATTATGTGGAATATCAAAGCCTCTTGGACAGAAAGCCGAACGTAGCGTTCAAGCTGTATCCGGAGCTAAACCACCTGTTCATGACCTCCACCACCGGCACAGCTGTTGAGTACATGAGCCCGGGCAAAGTTGACAGCGAGGTGCTCGAGGATATAGCGGAATGGATATTAAACGCAAAAAGCTAAAGAAAATCGGCGGCAGTGAAAATGAAGTGACCCCAAAAAGTTAGACAAAATGTAAAAGAGAAAAAGTCAAGCAACCGAGAGGGCTTGTTGCCTGTGAAGAGCAGGC
>DUPK01000072.1 GCA_012838345.1 Clostridiales bacterium
ATACTTTTCATATTTATAAAAAGTTGCACATCTTGGATAATTTTGAATTTTGTACATATCGCCGCTAGAATAACAAAAATTATTGTCTTTTTTTGTCGAAAAAGTTGCATTTTTCATAGAATTATGTATACTAAAGATGCTACAAATTTCCTTGAATCAATACTACATGGCGGTGAATATTTTTGGGAAGTCTGATTCCTGAAAAGAGAGGCTCTTTTTCTTTGCCGTTAAACAGGCAAAACATCGGTAATCCGGAGAATTCATTCTCCGGCGTGGCTGAAATAAATAACAGCACTACCATCCGCAACAATGGACGGATGGATTTATCACTGCCTGAAAATGCGGCAGGAATGGTAAATTATGGTGGCGTGTCGCTTGTTATGCTCACCGCCATGCCCGGTACAACGGAGCGGAATACCAGTCTCACCTATGAGTGTCCATACGTATACGGTCACTCGATGGCCGACTCTTTCTTTATGCCCGTGCGCAGGCCCGCCAAAGCGGGTGAAATCCTGTCGCTACACAAGTGCATAACGTTTAGTGGGTAGAATACCGCCTACGCGTTTGCAGTGGCTCACCATACTGCTTCCGATTCATGGACATAGGTGGCGACAGCAGACAGCATGGGCGTTTTTTATTTTAATTTTATTTCTGAGCTATGTTCAAGTAGCTGGGCAGTTGCCCGGCCGGAACATTTACAGTGTTTGACGGTCCTGACAGGCTGTTTGTTCCCATAGGCTGAATAACTCCTGACGGATTGATTTCGATTCATTGGTCCCGCTGGAAAACGTTAGGATATGCATTCCACCGAAAGTGAGAAGATTCAAATGGAAAAAGAGAAAAGGTCAAACGGAAATGGCGATATTTCCATTCTTGCATTGGACGACGACCCTATTGTAACTGCGATGCTTCAGTCCTATTTTCAGAAAGCGGGATTCCGTATAGATGTGGAAAATGACCCTTTCGTCGCCATAGAGCGCATCAGGGAGGGTGATTATGATATATTGCTGCTTGATTATCTGATGATGCCTATCTGCGGAGACAAGGTCGTAGAGCAGATAAGAAAGTTCAATCGGGAGATTTTTATAATACTGCTCACAGGAAAAAGGAGCCTGGTGCCACCGCTGCAAACGATACGTGAACTGGACATACAGGGCTATTATGAGAAAAGCAACCGCCTAGAGCAGCTTGAGCTGCTTATTGAGTCGTGTGTGAAGTCGATTCGCCAGTTGCGGACCATCCGCAATTACCAGGAGAGCACCGCCTCTCTCATAGAAGCGATTCCTCATATATACAATCTTGAAAACATCGACATTGTCGGCGAGAATATCCTGCGCACAAGTATGAATTTGCTCGGCTGCCAAAACGGCACTTTAATACTAAACTTCTCGGATGGGGGAGCCCCCGAGATTCGGATTATCAGGGCCGGAAACGGCATAGCGACCATTGAAAACCAGAGCTTTGTCACCCTTGTCGGCAAGCTCCGGAAGGGAACAAACAGTGAAGGGCAGATTTTGGAGACTCTTTTATATGACGAGAATAACAGCGTGATTGGAATACTTGGGGTTGAGCTTGCAGATACTCCGACACTGCACGAGGTTCAGTTGTTCCAGCTTTTTGCCCGCCAATCCTCCGCCGCTTTGGGGAATACCCTGCTCATGTCAAAAATACGCAAAAGCTATATGGAAATGGCCCAGATGATAAGACTGATGGTAGACGCCAAAGACATATATACGAGAGGCCATTCCGACAGGGTTGCGTATTTGTCCGAAAAGTTCGCCCTGGCCATGAACAAGGATAAGGAGTTCTGTGAAAGAGTGAGGCTGGCAGGACTCTTTCACGACATAGGCAAGATAGCCGTACCGGACGAGATTCTTCTGTCTAACCGCGCTTTAACCGAGAGTGAGTTTGAAATTATCAAAGAGCACCCACGCAAAAGCTTCGATATTTTGTCTGCTGTGGACCACTATAAGGATATTGCCCATATCGTGCTTGAGCACCACGAGAGAATCGACGGCAGGGGTTATCCCAACGGGCTAAAGGGTGAAGAAATATCGGAGGAAGCGCGCATAGTATCCATTGCAGATGCGTTTGACGCAATGCTTTCAATAAGGACATACAACGAGGCAATTACTTTTGAAGAAGCTAGAGGGCAGCTTGTTAAACATAAGGGGACACAGTTTGACGCGGATATAGTTGATTTTTTCATCCAGTGGCTTGAAGACTGGGAGCAAATCGAAAAAGAGCTTGAAAACTGCACTAAATTTCTGTAATCCGTGCGTTTGAGCGCCGCTTGTCTCATTTTTCGGCACCGCTAGTGCCGAATGAACCTGCAAAGCTCTGGGGCTTGAGGAATTTAGCAAAAGAGGTATGCGCAAACCGTGAGCAATTTCTCCGTCTATATTTTTGATATGCATAATAAGCTTTCAGAGGAAGAGAGGCTATACAGGGCAGCCTCTCATTACTCCGGCTTGGCCCCTGACGTCTTTTGCAAAGTAAAGACAAAAGGGGGAAAGCCCTTCTTCCAGAACGCTCCGCACATTAAATTTTCCATATCCCACAGCGGGGAATACTGGGCCTGCGCCTTTGGCGCTACCGAGGTCGGGTTTGACATTCAGGAGCATAAACGATGCCGCTACCGGGATATTGCAAGGCGCTTTTTTAATCTCGCCGAAAATGAGCATCTTGAGGCATGCGGCTATGCTCCCGGGGAGTTTTACAGGATATGGACAGCGAAGGAGAGCTATATAAAGTTTACGGGAAGGGGACTTTCGCAGGGGCTTGCCACGTTCTCCGTTCTGTCCCCGATAGAGGGAGCGCAGCTTAAGCACATTCCGTTTAAGGAAGGCTACAGCATGTGTATCTGTGCGGAAAAAATCGGGGAAGTTTTGCTAAATACGGAAAACTTAAATCCCGCAGACATATAAGGTCTGCGGGATTTTAATAGCAGAGATTTTAGTGCAATAGAGCATTCCAATGCGGCAGAAATCAAGGTACAATGTCGCCGACGCCGTCGAGAATCAGCCGTGGGCGGTAGGGGAAGAGCTCGACTGTCTTCCTTGTGGAGATGCCCGACAGGACAAGTATGGGGTCAAGGCCGCTTTCAATACCGGCAATTATGTCCGTATCCATGCGGTCGCCTATCATTGCTGCCTCGCTGGAGTGAACGTCGAGCATGCGCAGTCCGGTGCGCATCATCAGAGGGTTAGGTTTACCGATAAAATACGCGCTCTTGCCGGTGGTAAGCTCTATGGGGGCAACCAGGGCGCGGCATGCAGGGTTTACCCCATGCTCCGAGGGGCCGGTCAGGTCTGAGTTCGTTCCTATGAGCTTAGCTCCGTTTAAAACATGATAAGTAGCGCGGCAGATGCTCCTGTAGTTGTAGTTTTCGGTTTCTCCGATAATAACATAGTCGGGGTCCACGTCGTTAATTGATATTCCGGCGTCATGCAGAGCGTTGTAAAGGCCCGCCTCGCCTATAACGTATGCGGTGCAGCCGGGGTGCTGGCGGCTAATAAACTTTGCTGTTGCGAGCGCGCTTGTGTAAATATGGCTTTCGTCCACCTCAAGGCCCATGCGGTAGAGCTTCAGCTGCAGCTCCTTAGGGGTTTTGCCGCTTGCGTTTGTAAGGAATAAAAACTTCTTGTCCTCTCTGTAAAGCCATGCCACGAATTCTCTCACGCCGGGCAAAAGGCGGTCGCCATGATATATGACTCCGTCCATGTCGCATATAAAACCCTTTTTTGCTCTAAGCTGCTCCATAATATCTTTCCTTTATCCGATTAATTGAACTTGTTTACATTATATGACAATACCTAGACTAAAGCAATCCAGAATACTAGACAAATATATGGGATTTATTAGAAATAGCTAGTAATAACTAAACAAAAAAGAGCTGTACTCAGCTCCAAAACCATTCCTTATTATACTACTTTTATATTAGCCCCATGCTATATGGAATGCCGATTCGGCGAGAATCGCATCTCCAAAACCTTATCTGCGATCTAAGATGAATATGAGAGCCTTATTAATCACTGGAAGGTACTTGTCAAATGCTGAATCAGTCTCCAGTACGTGCGGACACTTGCATTGTCGTCGTAAGACCTTGTTATAAAAGATACGCTGCATAAATCTGCATCCTTTTCAGTCACACATATGTACAGGGAAGCGGAGCTGCATGTGAAGGAACGCTTGTACTTGAAATAGAGAAATCCGCACATTATTTTTTCCTGCATTATCCCGCCCGTTTTATCGACTGCTAAAGCGCAAGCGTGGAAAACCCTGCTAAAATTGCCCGGGACGTCAATCGTAATGTGCTTCACACCGGCCGATTCACACATAGTCATCCCCCCTTTGTGATACTGACAATATAATACTACCATATTTTTCCATTGTCAAGGGGATTTGACAAATAGCCTAAGTTTATGAACATAAAAACCCAAAAAGGGGCGTCAAATACATACCTTTGGATGTGAAAACAATGAAAAAGCGCTTAATGATGGTTTTATACATAGTCTTTGGCGTTTACTTGCTGGTCCTGTTAAAAATAACCGTCTTTCGAGCCGGTATTTCTTTATCAAACCTTTTTCGGAACGGTATAGTGATATATGATTTCTTTGCCGGTTATCTTGAAATGATAAGATATGGTATGTTTTTTGAGTTTATTTATCTTTTCGTCGGGAACATAATCTGGTTTGTGCCCTTTGGTTTCCTTCTGCCTTGTCTGAGCAAAAGGTTTTCAACTTTCCCGAGGGTGCTACTGTCCGGGTTATTCCTTTCTCTGGTGATTGAATTTCTCCAGTATGCCTTCGGGACGGGCATAAGCGAAGCCGACGACTTAATATTGAACACTCTGGGCGCTTTAATAGGCTATGCTTTATATAGACTTATACATAAGCTAAAGCGTAAGTAATTTGGGAGAACGACACAATGAATGAATCCGACCGCCTTTTTAAAAACAGGATATTAGAGCTGGCGCGAAGGTCCTTCAGCCGCGGCTGTTACGTATATTCGGAATTTTTAACCCTTGCAGAACAGGACATGCTCTGCGGTATGAATTTTGACAGCACCTGCACCCCGTTTTATCTAAAAGGGGGTTTTGGTACGGCGGAGCGAAAACTCGCCTGCTTTGGCGATGAGCGGCTTTGCGGTTATATTGAGGAGCCCCCGATTGCCTGCATTTTGATTGAGCCGGTATCTCACAAGTTTGCCGATGAACTGAGCCACCGGGATTATCTAGGCTCTCTGATGGCTCTGGGTCTGCGCAGAAGCGTCCTCGGCGATATTGTCCTGCGCGAAAACTCCGCTTATCTTTTCTGCCTTAAATCCGTTTCATCCATCATAGTTGAACAGCTTGACAGGGTAAAAAACACTGCGGTAATATGCACGATAACGGAAGCACCAGAAATTGTAAACGAACTGCCCGAACTAAGCTATACCAATGTCGCTTCGGAGCGCCTGGATGCGATTGTCGCCGCCGTCTACAGGCTGTCCCGAAGCGAAAGCCAGGAGCTCATAATTCAGGGCAGGGTATATGTTGACAGCCGCCTGACCGAGAATGTGAGCTTTTCGCCCGGGCATGGGAGTTTTATATCCGTACGCGGATTTGGCAGGTTTATATATGAGGGAGTGAAGAAGGAGACAAGGAAGGGCAGGCTGAAGGTGGCTGTGAGAGTGTATAGACTTTAAAAAAATAATGCCCGATATTGTCCTCAGGGGTGTGTTTATCATTTTCACCCCAAAAGCACCATATAATTATAAATAACGATTTGTAATTTGGGGTGTTTATATGGGGTTTTACATATTCGTTGAGGGCAATGTAAAGGTTTACGTGGAAGATCTCAATACCAAAGGCCGGAAAACGATTCTTTTTGTTCACGGCTGGCCCGGGAACCACAATCTGTTTGAGTACCAGTTTAACTATCTGCCGAAGCTGGGGTACAGGTGTATCGGGATTGACTACAGGGGTTTCGGCAAGTCCGACCGGCCCTGGACCGGTTATAACTACGACAGACTGGCGGACGATATTAGGTGCATTATAAACTCAATGAGATTAAGCAACATTACTCTCCTCGGCCATTCGACCGGAGGCGCTATCTGTGCGCGCTATATGGCAAGGCACAGGGGCTATGGGGTCTCGAAACTTGTCCTTTGCGCCGCAGCCGCCCCCAGTCTTGTAGAGCGGCCGCAATTTCCGTACGGCTTAAAAAAAGAGGATGTACTTAAAATTATCGATGGCTTGCATAAGGACCGTCCAAACACCTTAAGAGAGTTTGGAAACATGATTTTCTATAATCCGGTCAGCGCAGCCCTCTCCGATTGGGTTTTTCAATTGGGTCTTCAGGCGGCAAGCTGGTCGACCGAAGCGATTGCGTATACATGGCTTGACGAGGAGCTTTTTGAGGATTTGAAGAGAATCAGGGTTCCCACGCTTATTCTCCACGGGCTTAACGACCAGGTGTGCTTGTATCCACTGGCGTTGGCACAAGATGAGCTGATTAAGAATTCTAAGCTAATCCCATTTGAATCGTGCGGCCACTTTTTGTTCTATGACCAGCGTGAAAAGTTCAATCGGGAACTGGTTGACTTCCTTGAGGAGTGAAGTTTCTATTAGGAGCTCGTCTGTAGTTTCCGCTTGCAGTTAAAGAGTGGGCAGATAAGGTTTCGTATATGAATTGAGCCTACCCTTTAGGGCTCAGACAATACTTATGCCACAAAATAAGAAGGCCCGGTCATGGAATCGTCAGTCCATTTCCGAGCCTTCTTTCGATTATATGCTTTGGGGTTTTCGGGTTTTCGCGTCACCGGGTTTAGTCCGCCCCAGTTTCCGCGTCTTTTTGCCATCAGCTCCCTCTGCTTTTTCTTAGAGAGCTTTTCAAAGGGAATAAATTTTTCCATATTGTGCTCCTTTCATGATATACATAAACTACGTCATATTATCAGGTTCCGCGCCCCCTGTCAATCTGTGTTTTCTAAAGGGGGTGTGCTATACTGATAATTAGAAATTTTCAATCTAAAGCCAAATCTATCCGCCTTGAGGCAGCGTGGGTCTGCCGAGAGCATTGCCGCGGCTGAAGTGCCACCACATAGCGATTGCAACAATGAAACACCCATACGTTAAAAAGTTCCCAGTGGGTTTGGCAATACACAATTTCTTAATTCAACATCATCGATACGGAGGAAATTACTATGCTGTTTATCTGCTATCCAAAGTGCAGCACCTGCCGGAAGGCACAGGACTTTCTCGACGAGAGAGGAGTTTCATACGTTTTTCGCGACATCAAGCAGGATAACCCTTCAGAAGCAGAGCTGCGGGCCTGGCACAAGAAGAGCGGCCTGCCGATTAAGCGCTTTTTCAATACCAGCGGTATGCAGTACAAGGCTTTGGAGCTTTCTAAGAAACTGCCTTCCATGAGCGAGGACGAGCAGTTCTCGCTGCTCGCGAGTGACGGAATGCTCGTAAAGCGCCCAATCTTCGTGGGTGAGGATTTTGTGTTAGTTGGGTTTAAGCAGGCTGAATGGGAGGAGAAGATAAAGTAAAGCAGGAGGTCACTGACTTTTTAACTTGAAAATCATATAGTAAAGAGAACGCAACACCTTGCAATTTTATTTTTTGTGAAAAAGTGCGCCTAGTTATAAATAGTGTGCCTAAAAGCAGGGGAAAATAGCCCATAATTGAACCCTGTAGTACTTTTGCATTGATAAGAACAAACCCGCAAAACATTGATAAATCAATGATTTGCGGGTATTTCTATTGGTCGGGGCGACAGGATTTGAACCTGCGGCCCCCTGCTCCCAAAGCAGGTGCGCTACCAAACTGCGCTACGCCCCGGCGAACGGAAAATATTATACATGATTTACTGCAAAGGTGCAATACATTTTTGTTTTGCTTTTTTAATCTTTTATGGTAAAATAAAGCGATACTTTTCGACTAATTGTTACTTGGTGCATCCTATGAGAATGAGAAAAAAGAAAAACCTTATACCGCGGCTTGAGCGCTGCGCTGTCGTGCATATAAAAAACCCCGAAAACCACAAGGGCAAATGGCTGGAGCTTAATAGAGGCTGCTCCGAGCTGCAGCTTGAAATCGGCTGTGGAAAGGGGCGCTTTACCGTCCAGACCGCTGGCAACAACCCCGGCACTCTTCTGATTGCCATTGAAAAGGTGCCCGACGCTCTTGTCGTTGCGATGGAGAGGGCGGTCGCAGCCGGGCTAAATAACGCCTATTTCATTACTTGCGATGCCGCATTGCTTACGGAGTATTTCGCAGAGGGCGAGGTCCAGCGCATATATATCAATTTCTGCGACCCCTGGCCCACAAAGCGCCACGCCAAGCGCAGGCTGACATCGCCGGGTTTCCTTGGCATTTATAAAGCCATTCTTGCGGAGGGCGGGGAGATAGATTTTAAAACCGACAATGCGCCCCTGTTTGAATACTCGCTGGAGCAGTTTGCCGAGAACGGCTTTGAGCTCAGGGAAGTGACACGCAACCTGCATGAAAACGGAATTTGCGGCGTAATGACCGATTACGAGGAGAAATTCCACAATCAGGGGGTACCTATAAACCGCTGTGTCGCGAAATTAATACGGCAATAACGGGAGAATGAGATGAGGCTAATTTCATGGAACGTCAACGGCCTTCGTGCCTGTATAAAGAAGGGGTTTCTTGATTTCTTTGAGGCTATAGACGCCGATTTTTTCTGCATACAGGAGACAAAGCTCCAGGAAGGGCAGGTAGAACTCGACATCTCGGGCTATGAGGACTACTGGTGCTACGCCGAAAAGAAGGGCTACTCCGGAACCGCGGTTTTCGCAAAGAAAACTCCCATATCCGTCATTCGGAATTTCGGAACCGAGGAGCACAATGACGAGGGAAGGGTCCTTACGCTCGAGTATGAAAATTTCTATCTGGTCTGCACGTACAGCCCCAACGCCCAGGACGGGCTTAGGCGCATTGACTACCGCATGGAGTGGGAGGACGCCTTCCGCGCCTTTGTCACGAATTTGGACATGCAAAAGCCGGTTATAATATGCGGGGACCTGAACGTTGCGCACCAGGAAATTGACCTTAAGCACCCCAAGGCAAACAGAGGGAACGCAGGATTCTCGGACGAGGAGCGCGAAAAGTTTACCGAGCTTATTGGCGCGGGCTTTACCGACACTTTCAGGTACCTGCACCCGGACGCGCGCGACGCCTACACCTGGTGGTCCTACCGCCCAAAGAGCGCAAGGGCCAACAACTCCGGCTGGCGTATTGACTATTTCCTTTGCTCGGACAGGCTCCGCGATAAAATTGACAAGGCATACATCTGCCCCGAGATTATGGGGTCAGACCACTGCCCTGTGGGGTTGGACATAGAGCTGTGAAAATCGGAAAAATTGAGATAAAGGGATATACCGCGCTCGCCCCTATGGCGGGGGTAACGGATCTGGCGTTTCGCACGATTTGCCGAGAGCTGGGGGCTTCCTATACTTACACCGAGATGGTGAGCGCCAAGGCCTTAGTGTATCAGGATAAAAAAAGCCGGGCCCTTTTGAAGCTCGGTGAAGACGAGCACCCTGCGGCGGCACAGATATTCGGCAGCGAACCCGAGGTCATGGCGGAGGGAGCGGCAAGGGCGATTGAAATATCCGGCGCCGACATTCTCGACATCAACATGGGCTGCCCGACGGGGAAGATTGTCAAAAACGGGGAAGGCTGCGCCCTTATGCAGAACCCCGAGCTCGCGATGAAAATAATCGAGGCCGTAGTATCGGCAGTGAGCGTGCCCGTGACCGTGAAAATCAGAAAAGGCTGGGATAAGGGCAGCGTAAACGCAGCCGAATTTGCAAAAATGGCCGAGGAGGCCGGCGCTTCCGCTATAGCCGTGCACGGGCGCACAAGGTCGCAGCTTTATTCGGGCATCGCGGACTGGGACATAATCGCCGAGGTCAAAAAGGCCGTCGGCATACCTGTTATAGCCAACGGCGATGTATTCACTCCGGAGGACGCCGTGAGGATTTTAAAAAGGACCGGGGCGGACATGGTCATGATAGGCCGCGGCGCGCTCGGGAACCCCTGGATTTTTAAACGCGCCGAAGCGGCCATAGGGGGAAAGGAGATTCCAAAAATCCCGCCCCTTACCGAGCGCTGTGATACGGCGGTAAGGCAGTTTGAGCTCGCCAAAGAGGATAAGGGCGAGAAAATCGCCTGCCTTGAGGCGAGAAAGCACTATGCATGGTATCTGCACGGGGTGCCGCACTCCGGATACTACAAGGAACAGATTTCAAAAGTATCGTCAATGGACGATATTTACAGGATTACCGAAGAAATAAAGAGAGAGCTGAGGTGATTGCGTGACTCGGGAACGGGAGCGGGAAATAATAGAGCGAGTATTAAGCGGGGATACAAACGCCTTTGAGCATCTGGTTACAGAGAATCAGAAAAATGTGTATAATCTCGCTCTTCGTATAACTCGTGATGAGCAGCAGGCCTTTGACATCACGCAGGAAACCTTCCTCAAGGCTTTTATCTCTTTGAAAAGCTTCAGGGGGGACAGCCGGTTTTCCGCATGGCTCTACCGTCTGACCTCAAACATTTGCATAGATTATCTCCGTAGGGAGAAAAAGCAAAAAACCATTTCCATTACCTACATAGACGGGGAAGGCGAGGAGCTTGACATTCCCGATTTACGCAACAATCCCGAAATTGAGCTCGAGCGGTGTGAGCTCCGCGAGGCCATAGAGAAGGGACTGCTTCAGCTTTCGGAAGACCACCGTAAAATCATAGTGCTCAGAGACATAAACGGGCTGAGCTACGCCGAAATATCCGAGGTCCTGGACCTTGAAGTTGGAACAGTTAAATCACGACTTGCAAGAGCGCGTTTGAACCTTGCTAAAATTATTGGCGACGCCGGGAACTTTTCAGTGGGCGTATCGTCAAAAAGGCGAAGAGGGAGTGAATGACGATGGCGGAATGCGAAAAGTATATAGAGCAGATTAGCGCACTCGTCGACGCCGAGCTCTCCGATGAGGAAGAGGCTGCGGTTCTTGAGCATATTGCGGAATGCCAGGACTGCCATGCAGTCTATGAGTCTTTTTGCGAAATTGTAAAGTGTATGCCGCAGATAACGGTTGAGCCCCCATCCAAGCTAAAGGACTCAATAATGCATAATATAAGGGCCGAAGCAAAGGCCAGAAAACCAAGGCCATCCGTATTCAGATACGTAGGCCTTGCCGCGGTGTTTGCCCTCGTGATGCTTGCAGCATTAAACGGCGGCAAAGTGTCAAACACCGGCAGCACTGAGGCTCCATCCCTCAGTGTTGAGTCGGCAGAAATTGAGGACTCCTCCGGTGCTTATATGCTGGGCGCCCCCAATGTCTCCGACATCGAGGAATGCGATACGGAAAAGGGTTACGCCCGGTCAATCTCCGATATGCGCTGCTTCATCAACTACCTTGAATCAATCTCCCCGGAAGAATACACAAATGCAGTGGACGATTATGAGGGTGAACTCTACGCCGTGCTTGTGCTCGAAGGGGAGGTACCCGTAGAGCTCAGGGAAAGGGATAAACTACTTGAAAACAAAAATGAGATTTTCCTGGGGCTTTCAAGAGAAGAGATAGAGAGCCTGTCAAAAAACTCTGACGACAGCTTGCTGATTATGAACGACGAAGACGCCAACAAGGGATTAGTCATAATAAAAAAGGATGAGGAATAGTTCCATCCAGGTGATAGCGGTCAGACATCTGCTTGGTTTTGCAAGGCAATGATGCCCCAGTTGATTATGTAAAGGAGCAGAGCGGCATGAAAATGCTTAAGAAAAGCCAGCTTTATTTTTTAGTCGTATGCGCGCTGGTTGTAACTCTCATGCTTACCTCCTGCTCAAAGGCTGAACAAAAGACTGACAGAGTCGATTATTCTATTGATTTCCCGGCTAACGAGGTGGGCAGAGCGGAATACAACGAGCATATCTTTTCTACCGAGTTTACGCTGACGCTCACTTTGCCTCGGGGAATAACGATAGATACCGGAAAGCCGGCGGAGGAGGGCATCGTCGTCACTTTTTCCAATATTCCAATCCTGAACGACAAGGGCGACACTGTCGGCTGTATCGGCTACAACGTATATGACGCTGAGCTTATCCGTGGCCTTCCCGAGGATGAAATAGACCC
>DUPK01000073.1 GCA_012838345.1 Clostridiales bacterium
AGTTGTGCTTCCACTAATTCTGAATCTAATTGTCTTTGTCTTGGGCAAGGATCAATCAGTTTTCCAAGCATATGCCTCTTACTTCGGCGCTGCAATCGGCGGGTTTGCCACCTTAGTAGCAATTTACCTTACAGTATTTAAGGCCAAGGAAAAAGATCATAAACCCCTAATTTTCTTCAGCAATAAACACATATATTATTATAGAAACCGAAACGGCATATACCATTATTTTTCTAACCAGTATTGCAATGAAGACAATATAATCAGGGAAGCCGCCGAACCCCTGAATTTTGAATTCGTCAACATCGGGCACCCCGCGGTTGATTTCAAGTTATCCATAATTAAGCTCCACGAGTTCATGGACGTTGTCACACTATTAAATGTTGACCAAGAACTCTATGATAAAATCGACAAATCATATTATAAGAACGATTACCAGTATTTCAGCATCGGTTTAGTCAACAAGGGCGACAAGATACAAGTAGATCCGAACATTTTTGAGAACTTACTGCTCAAACTATTAACCTGCTATTATCACAATGTTCACAATAAAAACTTTCAAAATAATGAGCCCTTCCAGAACGGCTGGTTTAAACTGTTCTCTCTAGAGGCTAATTACAGCGACATTGACGGCAAGAATTACTCCGATGTTTTCTCCGTCTATGTGCACGCCAACAGCTCTCATCAGCCTATATCAGGGCTCAGGCAGTTTGATATTTGGGAACTGAATATTGACTTTAAAAAGGCCAAGACTCTACTGGTAGATTAAAGTCCTCTATTTGGCGCTCCCCTTTCTCCCTCCCCTTTCTAATTTGTCGCATAGTAACAAAACCGGGCTTTCGAACTTCGTCGAAAGCCCGGTTTTTTATTTTCATGAGTTGAGCAGTTTTTTCAGTTCTTCAATACAATATGTCGGGGCTTGGCATGTATAATCTCGGCATATATAGTATATATTGCCTTGCTCCGGTACGTGGTACTCCGCCGTAAAGGGTGAAATATCGGAGAGCGCTTTCTCGTTTTCACTTGTTTTTACAAGTACCGTTAGATTTAGTTTACAGTCTTCGCGCAGAAACTCCATCAGCTCCAGGGGCGCATCTTTGTCAGAGGTGACGCAAACCAGTTCGGAAGTCGGGTACAGCGAACTCATAAGCGCAAGCATTGAAGCGGCGTATCCAGAAGGGTATTCTTCGGCCACACCTGAAATAAAGCGCAGCTGCCTTTCCGCCGCACCCCGGAGCGCCGCATCTCCCGTCATATTCGCCAGACGGCTTAACACCAGGGCGGCTACGGAATTTCCAGAGGGCATCGCCCCATCGTAGACTTCCTTCGGCCTGCTTATAAGCTGCTCGCTGTCCGAGGCGTAGATGTAATAGCCACCTTTTTCCCTGTCTTCAAACAGTCTCATCATCTCGCGGGCAATCTCCAGCGCTTTTTTGAGATAAGACAGTTTGAAGGTCGCATTGTAAAGCTCAAGCAGGCTGAGGGCATAAAAAGAGTAATCATCAAGCTGACCGAGGTTTGCCGCCTCCCCGTCGCGCCAGCGGACAAGCAGCCTGCCTGTTTCGTCCGTTAGATATTTTGATATGAACTCCTCCGCCCTCACGGCGGCATCCAAATAGGTATTGTTGCCGAGAAGAAAAGCCGCTTTTGCGAAAGCCGTTATCATAAGCGCATTCCACGATGTCAGGATTTTGTCGTCCTTATGAAGGCTTGTCCGCTTAAGCCGGTATTCGTATAGCTTTTCGCAAAGAGACGATATGCCGCTATCCTCATCTTCAAAGGAACTGTTTTTGATAAGATTTGGAATGCTCTTTCCCTCAAAGTTTCCCTCACTTGAGATTCCGAACCATTCGCAGAATCTCCTGCCTTCCGCCTTGCCCAATTGCTTCTCTATCTCCTCGGGCGTAAAGACATAGTACTTCCCTTCAATCCCCTCGCTGTCTGCGTCCTGGCCGCTGTAAAATCCGCCCAGCGAGTCAGTGAGTTCCCGCAGGACAAACTTAAGCGTTTTCTCTGCAACGCTCATGTAAAGCTCTCTTTTCGTGAGGCTGTATGCCTCCAGATAGGCGCAGGCCAAAAGGGCATTGTCATACAGCATCTTCTCAAAATGCGGCACCAGCCATTTATCGTCCGTAGAATACCTGGAAAAGCCGCCGCCTATATGGTCGAATATCCCGCCTTTGTACATGTGTTCAAGGGTTTTTTCAGCCATTTTAAGCGCACTTTCATTATTCTCATAGTGCGAGTACCTTAACAGAAAGATAAAATTATGCGGGGTCGGGAATTTAGGCGCGACGCCAAAGCCTCCCCATTTCGAATCAAAGCTGCGCCTGTAGCTTTCAAAGGCCCTACTAAAAAGCTCCTTGCTCGGCTCACCTTCGGCCGTCCTATCCGCAAGCCTTCCAAGATAATTTGAAATCTCATCCCCAGCTTCGAGCAGCCTTTTGCGGTTTGTTCTCCACTGCTTTGTAACCTCCTCAAGCAACTCAATAAGTCCTATTCTGCCGTATCGGGAGCTTTTGGGCAGATATGTGTCCGCGTAAAACGGCTTCTTATCGGGCGTCATTATAATTGTAAGCGGCCAGCCTCCGGAGCCAGTCATTATCTGGCAGACTGACATGTAAACCGAGTCAACGTCGGGCCGCTCTTCCCTGTCCAGTTTAATGGATACAAATTCGCGGTTTAGCACCCGCGCAACCTCTTCATCCTCAAAAGACTCATGGGCCATAACGTGACACCAGTGACAGGTTGAATAGCCAATCGACAAGAAAACAGGTTTATCCTCGGCCTTTGCTCTTTCAAAGGCCTCCTCCGACCAGGGATACCAATCAACGGGATTATAGGCATGCTGCAATAGATAGGGGGATTTTTCATTTATTAACCTGTTGGGCTTTTGGCTGACGGGCATGGCGGATTGCCTCCTTGCAAGTTGTCATACTAACTCATTTATTATTTATAACCGGAATTTTGTATTCTTATAGCTTTGAATCTTTCTATACCTTAGCCCGCTCCATCTGTTGTGTTCAAATATGCGTACCGCACATAATATGGAGCGGAGGTGTATCGATTGGAGTTTCAAATCAGTCCGTTTGAACTATTAAGAGCCATAGCAAATGACAAACCCGGAGCGGTCGCTAACATAAGAGGCTCCGGGGCATATCCCACCATTAGAGGTATGGTTTATTTTTACCAGACGCTGCTTGGAGTCGTCGTCATAGCTTCGGTAAGCGGCCTTCCCGCAGGCCGCGGGCGCTGTGGCAATAAACGCAATGCACATACATAGCGGCGGAAGCTGCATGGGAACCCCGGAAGACCCCTTTGCCTTAGCGGAGGGACACTACAATCCAGATAACTGTCCCCATCCGTATCACGCGGGCGACCTGCCCCCTCTCTTTGGCAACAAGGGTATTGCATGGAGCGCTTTTCTCACGGACCGCTTTAGAGTCGGAGATGTAATCGGCAAAACTGTAATTATCCACGGCTCTCCCGACGATTTTACGTCCCAGCCCGCCGGCAATTCCGGTGAGAAAATAGCCTGCGGGGTCATCGTAAGATAAGTGTTTTATATCAGATAGCGGCACTTTTAATTTTGTCTGCCAAAATTTCAATAGCATAGTTCCCCGCTATCTTTTCAGAGGGTAATGATTCTTGTATTATAAATAAAAGGATGAGCCGCCTGGGTGGCCATCCTTTTTGCTTGTTTATTAATAGAAACTGGCTGTTTGTCCGTGGCTTGCGGAAATATCGGCCCTGACATCCGGGAAAGCTCTAACGAGCCACTCTTTCAGCGTTGTGCAGACCACGTTTTCAGTGCAGAAGTGGTCGGCGTCTATGAGGTTGAGCCCCTCTTCCTTTGCGGCAAGAAAGACGTCATAGCGTATATCGGCGGTTATGAAAGTGTCGCACCCCTTTTCTATCGCGTGCTTCATATCTCCCCCGCCTGAGCCGCCCAAGACCGCAACCCGCTTTACCGGCCTGCCCGCGTCGTGGTAACGCAAGCCATTGGATTTGAGCCTTGTCTTTACAAGACCCAGAAAAGAATCCATGGAAACCGGCTCTGAAAGCTCTCCGTACCGGCCTATGCCGTATGGCTCCCCGTCCTGCCCTATCCCTTCCTCGGAGAGCAGCTTTATATTTTTAAGTCCCAAAAGACCGGCCATTGTATCATTCACACCGCCGCAGGCGGCGTCAAGATTTGTGTGAAAGCAAATCGCCGAGATGCCGTTTCTGATAAGGTTTACTATTTTTCTGCCCGTTCTGTCGCTGTCGGTCACGCTTTTCAACTCAAAAAACAGCGGGTGGTGCGAAACAATCAGCTCCGCTCCCATTCCGGCGGCTTCCTTTACCACCTCGTCGGTTATATCCAGTGCAATCAGTATTTGCCTTACCTCTTGCCCCCCCGAGCCCACGAGGAGCCCGACATTATCCCAATCCATTTTTGTGCTCATGGGTGCTTTGCTGTCGAGAAGGCTTAGTATTTCACTCACGGTTGGCATGCTTCTATCTCTCCCCTCATATTCATTAAACCCTTGAGAGCTGTCTCAAGATGCTTTAGGCGGTCGTTTTTTCCGGGATCTTTGGACGATTTAATACCTTCTACTGCAAATGTTATACGGCGAATGAGCCTGTTTAGATACTCCTTCAGGAGGGGGTCTTGTTGTTCAACAAGCACTCTCGGCACATACAGCTCGCAGGCGGATGGCCGGGCCTTGCCCGGCTCCACAAGAAGGATTAGATATATCTCTCCCTCGTCCTCGGCAAGAGTTGCGTCTGACACGCTCATATCGTTTATAGACAGCCAGCGGATAAGCTCCTCTGTCTTGGTCATAGGCTGGAGGATAAGCGTATTTTTCCCTTCGGTTATCCATGAGGCTTCGGCAAGTATCCTAGCTATTGTCTCGCCGCCCATGCCCGCAATTATTATGGCGTCAACACTTTGAGGCTTAAGGTGCGAAATCCCATCCGCGAGTACAAGCTCAAGTCCCGTATTTATCCCGTATTCTTCGGCGGTCTCGCGGGCGCGATTTAGCGGCCCTCTTTTAATGTCGGAGGCTATAACATGCCTGACCCTTCCTGAGCGCAATAAGTATACGGGAACATAGCAGTGGTCGGTGCCGACGTCCGCGACGCGCTCAAAGTTTAGCGCGTAGGACGCTATGGCGGCAAGCCGGTTAGTTAACTTAATATCTTTAATAATACCACCTCCAACCGCTCCTAATAAAGAGAAAAGCCGGAATAACCGGCTTTTTGTCTCATTCTTGCCCTTGCTTATTCGGCGTTCAGTTTCTCAAGAAAAGCGTCAACGTCAACGCCGTGTGCCGCGCAGGCCTGCTCAACGGTCTCGCCGCTTGCCATTACACAGCCAAGGCAATGCATACCTAGCTCGTAAAACAGAGGGGCTTTTTCCGGAGCAATGGAAAGAACATCTGAAATTAGAGTATCCTTAGTTATATTAGCCACTTTTATACCTCCTAAAATCATTACCGTATTATTATATCCGTAATAAAATGAAATTTCAACATATTTTAATACAAAAAGCAAAGAGGGTGTCAAGTTGACACCCTCCAGCCTATTATTACTGTCCTTCTTTAATTTTAGCAAAGCATTCGCTGCAATATACAGGTCTGTCAGACTTGGGCTCGAAGGGAACCTTTGCCTCGCCTCCGCAACTAGCACATGTTGCGGCGAAATACTCTCTGGGGCCTCTCGCTGCGTTCTTTCTAGCGTCGCGGCAGGGCTTGCAGCGCTGCGGCTCGTTCTGGAAGCCTCTTTCTGCATAGAACTCTTGCTCTCCGGCGGAGAAAATGAATTCCATGCCACATTCCTTGCACACCAGTGTCTTGTCTTCGTACATTTTGCATCCTCACTTTTGACAGAAATCTTGCCCTATGGGCTTTATATGCGTTCAGCCGAAACTGATATCGCCATGGTTAATTTGTGCCAGTTTTCTTCTGACACGTTGGACCGCATTATCCACCGACTTTAGAGGTTTATCAATTTTATTTGATATTTCACGGTATGATAGCCCCTGTAAATATAACCCCAAAATCTCGGCTTCCAATCCGGATAAATGAACAGCAAAGTCTGATAATATCTCGTCAGAACGCTCTTTGTCGATTAACAGGTCCTCAGGTTCTCGCCGAAAAACCGCGCGTAGTTTTGAATCTGTGTTAGTGCGATTTCCGTCAAAAGCGGGGGATTCCAAAGAAACGTAGTTATTCAAGGGTGCATGTTTAGAGCCTGCGGCAGATTTGATAGCGCTGTATAGTCTGCGTCGAATACAAAGTTCCGCATATGTTCTAAAGGAAGCGCCGCCGTCCAGGTTGTACTCTCTAAGTGCTGACAGGAGACCGAGCATCCCTTCCTGAATGAGATCCTCACTGTCGCCACCAGCCAAAAAATATGGACGCGCACAAGCTCTTACCAGCCTGCTGTATCTTTTTACAAGCTGTTCCTCCGCTTCCCTATTGCCGGACAGAGCCAAACGATGTAGAGTTTCGTCGCTTAAGTCGCTTATATTAATCAGCTGTTCCATACTTAAGTATACTCTCTATTCTTGCAGTTAGTATAATAAACCGGTTTGGAAAAGTCAAGTATTTATTCAAAATTATTTAATAATTTGCGATATTTATTAAACTTTTTATCGCTTTTGATAAATTTTGAGCCGTCTGTTCTGCCAGAGCCATATCTGCCGCCTCGACCATAACTCTTATAAGAGCCTCTGTACCGGAGGGTCTTACGAGCACTCTGCCGCTGTCGCCCAAAGACTTTTCCGCGTTCTCAATATCATCTTTAAGCTTATCGGACTTCATTATCATTGCTTTCTTATCGTTTCCGCCCTCAATCGGGACGTTGATAAGAACCTGTGGAAACTGCGGTATTTCCGAGACCAGCTCGGAGACCTTCTTGCCCGACGACGAGACAATGCCAAGCAGTTTCACCGCGGCAAGCTGACCGTCCCCGGTTGTGGCATCGTCAAGGAAAATCAGGTGTCCGGACTGCTCCCCGCCCAGGTTATAGCCGCCCTTAAGCATCATATCAAGGACATTTTTGTCCCCGACGGGAGCGCAGAGTATATTCATCCCCCTATCGCGGGCAAACTTGTGGAATCCGAGGTTTGACATCACCGTGGCGACTATTGTATCGCCCCTCAGCTTCCCTGCCGCCTTCATTTTGCAGCCGCAGACTGCCATTATGCGGTCGCCGTCAACCACATTGCCGTTTTCATCCACAATCAGGCAGCGGTCGGCGTCCCCGTCGAATGCTATTCCCAAATCGTATCCGCCGGCAACAACCGCCCTTGACAGCAGGTCCAGATGCGTCGAGCCGCAGCCATCGTTGATATTTGTTCCGTTCGGGTGGTCTTTAATTATTTCATAGTCTATCGGAAAGCGTGAAAATAGCCGCTTAGCGGTGCGGCTTGCAGCGCCGTTTGCGCAGTCCACCACTATCTTGAGAGATTTTATTTCGGCTTCCGCACAGCCGGCGAGATGTTCTATGTAAGCGTCCACCCATTTGCCGCCGTCCTCAATAATTCTGCCTATTTCCCCGGAGCTTTTTTGCGGCAGCGGCTCACCGCAAAGCACATACTCCTCTATTTCCTCCTCAAGTTCGTCGGAGAGCTTAAATCCTTCGGAGTTGAATATTTTGATGCCGTTATACTCAAAAGGATTGTGCGAGGCGGAAATTACTATGCCCGCATCCGCTTTTGATGCGACCGTTATATAAGCAACGGCAGGAGTCGGCACCACTCCAAGCGGCATTACCGAAGCTCCCGCCGAGCACAGGCCGGCAATCAGCGCCGCCTCAAGCATATCCGAGGATATGCGGGTGTCCTTTCCTATGGTAATAAGCGCATCCCTTTCTTTACCCCTTGACAAGACTATCGCCGCTGCCTGCCCCACACGAAAAGCAAGCAGAGCGTCCAAATCCTTGTTTGCAATACCTCTAATTCCGTCGGTACCAAATAACTTTGCCATACTATACTATTCCTTTCCAATAACCAAAGGCATAAAATTAAGTTTCAGATTTGTAAATTGACTTTAGTTCTACCGCCTGTTTGCAGAAGGGCTCTTCCAAGCAGACTCTGACTCTGTTTGTGTTTTGGCTCTGTTGCATGTATGTCGCCCTGGTAGCATGCACAATACAAATTAGCTTTGAACCTTAAACTCCTTCGAGCCTTTGCTGTCCCATAAACTCTATCCCGAGGTGCTCGTAAGCCAGCCTTGTAACGCAGCGCCCTCTCGGGGTCCTCGTAATAAACCCCTGCTGGAGAAGATAGGGCTCGTATACGTCCTCGAGCGTGATAGCTTCCTCATTAATTGTGGCTGCCAGCGTATCTAGCCCCACCGGGCCGCCGCCGTAGTTTTCAATTATGCTTCTGAGCATCCTCCTGTCCACCGCGTCAAGACCCAGGTAGTCAATTTCAAGCCTGGTGAGCGCATCGTCCGCAACTTCCTTTGTTATTATGCCGTCAGCCAGGACCTGGGCGAAATCGCGTACCCTGCGTAGCAGACGGTTTGCAATTCTGGGAGTACCGCGGCTTCTGGCCGCAATCTCCCGGGCGCCTGAGTGCTCAATCGGTATACCCAGTATGCCCGCGCTGCGGATAACAATTTTTGTAAGCTCTTCAGCCGAATAAAGCTCAAGCCGCTCAACAACGCCGAAACGGTCGCGCAGGGGCGCGGTGAGCTGACCTGAGCGTGTCGTCGCGCCGATAAGCGTAAATTTTTTAAGCTCAAGACGGATTGAACTTGCGGTAGGCCCTTTGCCCATTATGATGTCCAGGGCATAGTCCTCCATCGCGGGATAGAGAATTTCCTCCACGGCTCTGTTCAAACGATGAATCTCATCTACAAACAATATATCGTTTTCCTCGAGATTTGTGAGCAGAGCGGCAAGGTCTCCCGGTTTTTCTATTGCGGGCCCCGACGTTATGCGTATATTAACGCCCATTTCATTTGCGATAATCGAGGCCAGCGTCGTCTTCCCCAGCCCAGGAGGGCCGTGAAGAAGGACGTGGTCAAGCGGCTCGCCGCGCATTTTGGCAGCTTCTATGTATATCGACAAATTAGTCTTCGCCTTCTCCTGACCTATGTACTCCGCCATGGTTTTCGGGCGCAGAGAACTCTCGCCCTCGTCCTCAGACAATAAAGAGGCCGTAACCAAAGGCTCTTTGGAGCCTCCTGAGTAATCAATGGCCAAAGCTCTCCCCCCTATTTCAGCATTTTCTTAAGTGCCTGCCTGACAATTTCCTCGAGCGTATTGCTCTCCGTGTCAATACCGGCCAAGGCCGTGGAAATCTCAGCCTGATTATACCCCAAAACTGCAAGAGCCGATGCTGCGTCGGCGGCTTTGGAGCGCACAGCGGTACCGGAGGGAACGGCCACCGCTCCCGGTTGGAGTTGGGGCGCGCTCTTGGCGAGCTTGTCCTTTAGCTCGAGTATGATGCGCTGGGCAAGCTTTTTCCCTATGCCCGGTGCCGAGGTAAGGGCCTTTTCATTGCCCGTAATGACCGCGGCGGCAAACCCTTCAGGCGTGTTAGACGAAAGAATCGACAACGCCGCCTTAGGCCCTACGCCGGACACGCCGATGAGCATTTCAAAGCTGCGGCGCTCGCCTTCCGAATAAAACCCGTAAATATCAAAAGCGTCTTCACGAACATGGCAGTATGTATAAAGCTTCGCTTTCTCGTTGAGCCTCAGATTTGACAGCGTGTTGAGTGTGGTATTACAGGCATATCCAACCCCTCCGCAGTCTATAACCGCGAGATTTGCGTCAATATGCGTAACTATACCGCTCAGATAGTAGAACATTTAGAATGACCTCCGTTGTTGTTTAAGAGGGAGGAAGCGGCCCGCGCATGGCAAAGGGCAACCGCCAGGGCGTCCGCCGCGTCGTCCGGCTTCGGGACGGTATCTAGCTTCAGGAGCCTGCGAACCATTTCCATTACCTGCTTTTTCTCCGCCTGTCCATAGCCCGCTATCGCCTGCTTTACCTGAAGCGGCGTATACTCAAACATCGGTACGGCGCTCTGTACCCCCGCAAGAAGGAGCACTCCCCTTCCATGGGCGACGGAAATTCCCGTTTTATGATTTGTATTGAAGAACAGCTCCTCTATCGCAATCGCATCCGGCTTGAAGGTATCTATAAGAGTAAGCGTATCACTATATATATCGCTTATGCGCATGGAAAGCGGTATTGAGGACGGAGTTGTTATAACACCGTACTGTATTAGGCGCTGAACGTTCCCCTCGGAGCTTATAATCCCGAAACCTACGGTCGCAATGCCCGGGTCTATTCCCAATATTATCATCGCGACACCGCCCTTCAAAACACAAGTATCAGTAAAATATCACGCGTTAAACATCATTCTCAGATTTCGCAAAGGGATTATATCGTAAGATGGCATAATCCGTCAATCGAGGTAGCGGCCAAGTTGGTCCGTCGAGCTGACTCACAACATACGCATTATAGCACATAAGGTCACTTTTTTCCACAAAAAAAGAACAGAAAGCGCTCCTGAACTGCACCCCAATTGTTAGACAGTATGGTATACTGAATAACGATTGGGGTGTTTTTATGCCAAAAGGAGTGCCGAACAAACGATACACGGCAGAATTTAAACAGAAAGTTGTGGAAGCAGTCC
>DUPK01000074.1 GCA_012838345.1 Clostridiales bacterium
GGACTGCTTCCACAACTTTCTGTTTAAATTCTGCCGTGTATCGTTTGTTCGGCACTCCTTTTGGCATAAAAACACCCCAATCGTTATTCAGTATACCATACTGTCTAACAATTGGGGTGCAGTTCACTCCCGCCCATTTCTTATATGTAGGGTTTCAGCTTTGATGGCTTCTACCGGCACTCGATTTAGCAGTCTCCCGGTGGGTTCCGGACTTCTGTTATTGTATAATTAAATGCATACAGACGATTAGCAGAAAGGATCTTATTTATAACATTGCCGCCGGAATCACACTATATTTTTTGATTTTGGTTGTTTTTTCCGACTATGAATGATATTATTGTGTTATTAATTAACGACTGTTGAGCGAGGATAAACATGTTTATAAACAGAATCGCAATCAAAGAGGACGCGAAGGTAAAAATAGCCGCAGCAAGGCCTTCACCTTATGGGCCTACGGTTGTTTATATTGCATTGATTTTCGTAATAACTGCTATACAGAGCAGGCTTGACGAGCGCTTCACCTCATATATAGAGGGCATTATGCGCTTTTTTGCGTTTAGATCCCCGTGGCCGGCCTTTGATTACTCGTCCGTCATGCTTCTCTCCGCGCTTTTCATAATCCTGCTGAGAATAGTGCTTTCGGTTTTCCAGACGGGCTACAGGTGGTACAGCCTTAAAATAAGCCGCTCCATGAAGGCGACCTTTTCCAACATATTGGAGCCGACAAATTATCTGCTGAAGGTCGTCGGGCTCTACATTGCAATCTCTATAATAACCTTTTTGTTGTCGCTGCTGTTTATCATTCCGGGCATAATCGCCTCCTACAGATACCGCCAGGCATACTATATCCTCCACGACCACCCCGAATACGGGATACTGCAGTGCATGCGCGAGAGCGCGAGGCTCTCACGCGGATACAAAGTGGACCTGTTTATACTGGACCTCTCCTTTCTGGGCTGGTATATCCTCTGCTCACTTACTTTCGGCATTCTCCTTATCTGGAAAATGCCATACTTTGAAGTGACATATGCAAACTACTACAACGCGATAAAGTTCAATAAGGGCTTTGACCAGGCCGCGGGCTACGGCGGCGACCCCTGGGACACTAACGGCTGAGCCAATAAAAAAGCTGCGGAAGGTGTTTACCGTCCGCAGCTTTGTACATTTTATTGCTCCTGAAAAGCGGCGCCTACCTGTTGCCGCCGAAAAAACTCCCTATGCCTATGTTGCCGAGGATACTGCCCTCTCCCTTGCTCTGCCCGCCGCTGTATCTGCTGGCCGAGAAGATTCTGTCGGCAAGGCGGGAAAAGGGCAGCGACTGCAGCCACACGGTCCCCGGCCCCGTGAGCGTGGCAAGGGCAAGCCCCTCGCCGCCGAAAAGGGCCGTTTTTATGTTCCCGGCAAACTGAATATCGTAATTGACGCCGGACGTCATCGCGACAAGGCAGCCTGTGTCGAGCTTTATGGTCTCGCCGGGCTGCAAATCCTTTTTGATTATCGCCCCGCCCGCGTGCATGAAGCTAAGCCCGTCGCCCTGGAGCCTCTGCATTATGAAACCCTCGCCGCCGAAAAGGCCGACTCCGATTTTCCTCTGGAAGGCTATGTCCACCGATATGCCTTTGGCGGCGCAGAGGAAAGCGTCCTTCTGGCATATCAGCACGCCGCCGCATTCGCTAAGGTCGAAGGGGATTATCTTTCCGGGATAGGGCGCGGCGAAGGCCAGGCACTTCTTTTCGTGGCCGCGGTTTGTGAAGGTGGTCATGAAGAGGCTTTCGCCTGTCAGCATGCGCTTTCCAGCGGAGAAGAGCTTCCCCATAAAATCCTTCTCCTCACGGCCGGAGCCGTCTCCAAACACCGTGTTCATCTCAATCCATTCGTCCATATACATCATGGCCCCGGCCTCGGCCACGACGGTCTCGCCCGGGTCGAGCATTATCTCCACAAACTGCATATCGTCCCCATATAGTCTGAACTCAACTTCATGTGCCCTGCGCATGTCTGTTACCTCCTCAAAAAAATTGGCCGTTTCGGCCGCCATGTCAGCATTATAGCATTTTTCCATTAATTATCAATTATTTTTTGAGGATTTCATAACAAAAACGGCGGCCTTACGACCTCCGCTTTTCACTTTTCCTTATTAATTCCAACAATGTTCTTTATCACTTCGCCGGCAAGCATCAGCCCCGCCGCCCCGGGCACCCAGGACACGCTACCCGGTATGCTTCTCCTGCCGGGAGGCGGCTCCTCTATCGGGAGGGGTTTTAAAACAGGCTCCGGGCTGTAAACCACCTTGTGGTGCCTTATCCCGCGGTCTCTCAGCTCCTTGCGGACGACCTTTGCCAGCGGGCAGCCCACCGTTTTGGAAATGTCGGCGACTTGGAGCAGACCGGGGTCCAGCCTGTTTCCCGCCCCCAGAGCCGAGATTATGGGGATGTTTCTCTCCCTGGCTGTGATTATGAGGTCCAGCTTGCAGGAAACAATGTCGATTGCATCCACGATGTAGTCATAGGAAGCATTGAAGAACTCGTCTCGGGTTTCCGCGCTGTAGCGAAGCACCCTCGGGTGAATTTTCACCCGGGGGTTTATATCCAGTGCCCTTTCTGCCATTACATCGACCTTAAACCGGCCAAGCGTCGAGTGAAGCGCGCATATCTGGCGGTTTAAGTTGCTCAAAGCCACCTTGTCGTCGTCAACAATAGTCATCTCGCCGACACCCGCGCGCACAAGGGCCTCGACTGCAAAGCCGCCCACGCCGCCGACGCCCACAACCGCGACATGGGCCTTCCAAAGCCTCTCCATTGCCTGCCTGCCTAAAAGCATCTCCGAACGTATGAACTGTTCCATGAAACCGCCCTCTTATAGATTTGGGGAACACAATGTGTTCCCCTAGTCTAAAATCATTTCTTTGCAAATTTCATAGCAAACTTTTTGCTGATTTCGAAGTTTGGTTTCTGCTCCTCAAGCCAATTTTTGTACTCCTCGTTCTGCATTGCGCTTTTCGCAATCAGGAGACGGTAAGGCTCGCCATAGCCGGAGAAGTACATTACATGGTAGCCGTACTGGGTTTTCACGATTCCGGTGTCGCCGGGCTTTCGCGCTTCGTCAAAGCACCAGTCCTCAAACTCCTTGACCATCTGGCCGAGGGCTACGTTTTCGTAAAGTCCTCCGTTGCTGGCTGAGCCGTCGGTGGAATTAATCTTTGCAAGCTCGGCAAAGGATTCCTCCGTAGCTTCGCCTCCCCGCCATACCTTAAGGAGCGCCTCCGCCTTTTCCTTCGCAATCTTATCGGACTCCTCGTCCGAATTTTCTATGGGTACAAGGATGTGGCGGACATTTATGGTGTTGTAGGAATTGTCGTTTCGGCCGATGAAGTAAAGCACATAGTAGCCGGAGGAGGCCTCAATAACGGTGGTGTCGCCCTCGGCACGCGCCTCGTCGAGAAGCCACTCGGCGTGCTCCTCAATAAGGTTTGAGGGCGAGGTATTTTTATACAGAGTTGCCTCACCGTCTGCATAGCTGTCTTTCCTGTCATCGGGGACGTACTTGTAAACCAGGTCGTTGAACTCCTGCTCGCTCTTCGCTACGGCTATGGCCTCGGCGGTCTCCTTTGCATTGGCCATCGCGGTCTCGCTGTCTATGCCCTTATCCTCGTCCGCGGAGCCGCTCACATAATATCTGCGGAAGGTTAGCAGGTCATACTGATCCTTACGCTCGTTGTAGTAGTCGTTTAGCTCCTTTTCGCTAAACTCCATCTTCTTGAGCATATCCTGGACATAGAGGTTCGCCAGATAGTCGTTTTCAAGGTTCTGGCGGAAGTTCTTTTCGTTTACGCCCTTGCCGTAAGCGCCGGCGAAGAAGCTAGCAAGCGAGGCATAGCCGTACGCGGAGTAGTTGTTCTTTATGCCCTCCATCGTCTTGTCTATGTTCTCAATGTCTTCCTCAGTGAGGGTAAGGCCCGCCTTTTTCGCAGCCTCGCAAAGCAGGGTGGTCTCCTGCATATTATTAAGCGCTATCTCTTCAAAGTAATCGGCCCAGGTGCGGGTATCGTCGTACATCTGGTCCTTTAGGGGCCTTCTGGTGTCGAGAAACTGTACTATGCTCTCACCATAGAACTGGTAAAGATTTTGGTAGGTGGTGTGGTAAGCGGTGTAATAGTAGTAGTTGAAGTCAGCCACCGTATACTGCTTGTCCCCGATAGTGAGCGCGGGAACTCCGGTATAAAATAAGGTGGAGTTTAAAACGAGCACCGCAATCAGAACAATTACGACAATGGTACCAATAATCGTGTTTCTTCTCCTGGCCCTCTTTTTCTGGAGCTCCATCTGCAGCTGTTTTTCCTTGCGCGTATCCGCACCGGACTGCTTCATTTCCTGACGTTTCTTTTTCTCCTGTGATGCGCCCATATTCAATACATCCTTCTAAAGTATTGGAAGATTTTTTGAGCTTGTCTGCAAATCGGAATAAGCTCAACTCCGTGACATTATACCCGAATATACCAGCTCTTTCAAGCAAAATGCTTCAATTTGCTTTTTATTAACTAAAAATTAAATATTTATTAAAACGCTCGCCCGCCCGAGGGCTTTCAGGCGCGGGCTTGCAGAAAATACCTGCGCCGGAAGGGAAAAAAAGAAGGGGACCGGAACCAGCCCCCTTCAAATCGTTTTAATTTCCCCGCCGTGCCGTGTAAGTCCAATTATAACCTGCACGTAATTGCAGGTGGGTTGCCTCTTCTCCGCTTCTCTGCTTCCAACGTCCGCGGGCGCCACCAGAGCGCCGCGGGAGGCCTGCAATCCACGGGGAAATATGGCATCCCTTATGATCGATGTGGGTTTAATAGGACCTATCACGAACAAAGCAGGGCATATGTCTATATAGGCCCTTTATCACCCGGCACTAGGCCAAGCATACTTAGGTCTAAGCGTCGTTGGCTTCCTCGTCATCGGGGTCGTCATCGAAGAGCTGCTCCATGAACTTTTCATAGACCTCATTTAGCTCTTCGTCGCT
The DNA here is from genome assembly GCA_012838345.1 of Clostridiales bacterium. Lineage (GTDB taxonomy): Bacteria > Bacillota > Clostridia > Oscillospirales > Oscillospiraceae > DUPK01. The sequence goes on from DUPK01000074.1 coordinate 5,005, forward strand.
GTCGAGCGTGGAGAGTATCTCCTCGCCGTTTTCCTCGATAACCTTGAGTATTATCATCTCGGGGTTCTCTTCGTCAATATTAATGTCTGCCGGAAGGAAGGACATATAAATCTCGTTGTTATACTCTAGTGTGTCCAGAAGCTCAAGCTCAAATTCATTTCCTTCTTCGTCCACAATTGTGATATAGTCGCTTCCGAATTCGTTCATGAAAAAGCCCCCCATTTAAGTCGTGCGAGCCATGCTCTTTTTGTGAGCTTATCTATTAGTTGCCCCACGTGGGGGTGATGCTATTATACAATAAGGGCCGCGAATAATCAACCCCAAGTTTACGAACCAAAATCCTCCAGCATCTCGCGCAGGGCCTCGGCGCCGTCCACCCTGATGCCCTCTTTGAGCATCTCCCTGTCCGCCTCAGGCAGTGACAGGACGACAATATCGGTCATATATAAGGGGTTGTTGCTGTCGTTTTCCAAAAAAACTCCGACAAAGCCGTCTTTTTCGCGCATTATATAGGTTTCGGAAGCGGCAAAAGCGCAGGTCGAGAGCATTATTATAAGCACTAACATCAAGGCTAGGAATTTTTTCAAGTTGACCGTCCCCCTCAAAAAGTTATAATTTATAATTGAAGTATTCCCCCCATGGGAAAAAATATAGCAAAATTTACAGAATAGTAATGACAAGCTGGTGGGTTGTGCTATAATTGTATAATCGCGGATTAGCATTTCTTCCCCCTTACGGAGGTGTATTGCTTGGCAGCTAATAATAACAGGCCTGCAAAAGCCCGGAAGCGCGGTGCAGCCAGCCGCTTCTTCCTCGGAATTTTGCGGATACTGGGCACAATCCTGCTCATAATGTTGACCACAGGCCTGATTTTTTCGTGCATATTTGCCGCATATGTGAAAAACCATCTGTCTTCGGCAATGGATATTAAGCCCGAGGACTTCTCGCTCAATCTTACCAGCGTAATATACTATACGGACAAAGAAACCGGCGAGTATAAAGAGCTTTCCTTACTCTACGGCAAGGAAAACCGCGAATGGGTAGACTATGAGGAAATACCCAAGTGGCTGGAAAAGGCCGCTGTGGCGATAGAGGACAAGCGCTTTTACAAGCACAGCGGCGTCGACTGGTACCGCAC
>DUPK01000075.1 GCA_012838345.1 Clostridiales bacterium
GCAAGCGGAGGGGTAATATATGAAATCATTCCCCAGTAGAAGATAAACAAATGGGTCGCTATAATATTAAATCCCATTGCGACTATGGCAGGCGCCATAACGACAGAAAGGAAGATATAGCAAGCGGTTGTCGTCATGCCCATTCCGAGTATAAAGCTGGTCAGCGCCCCGGCTATTAGTATAAGCAGCGGGTTGTTGCCGACGAGGGCAACCAGCTCCCTTGAAAAGGCGAGCGCAATCCCGGTAATCGATAGCGCCCCCAGAATAAGGCCGACGCCGGCCATCGTCGCTATTAAGCCGGAGAGCGTTTCGCCTATTTCCTGAATGAGGTCTAGGAGCCTTTGTTTATTGAGCCTTGTTTCCTTTCTGATGCATGCAAGCAGGAGCAGGGCCACCGAGGTAAAGTACGGCGCCCAAGCCTCATAGCGAAGCACAATGAGAAGATAGCAAAGCAGCGCGAAGGCGAATATAAAGTACCAGCCTTCCTTGATTGTTTTCCAAAGCGAGGGCACGGGGGTACCGTCCTCCACCACACCCTTCATCCCATATCGTCTGGCGTAGCAGTCTATCTGTACAAAGATTCCCCAGAAGTAGAGAATGGCGGGAATAATCGCTGCAAAAATGATTGTTGCGTAAGGAACTCCGATGTATGTAGCCATGATAAAGGCGGCAGCTCCCATAATTGGAGGCATAATGGTCGCACCCGTCGAAGCGCAGGCCTCTATAGCCGCGGCATACTTCGGCTCGTAGCCGGTTTTTATCATGGCGGGAATTGTCATGGAACCGGTGGTCATAACATTGGTAAGTACGCTGCCGCTCATACTCCCTAGCAGTCCGCTGGACACGCAGGCGACTTTGGCCGGCCCGCCCGGAGATTTGCCGAGCAGCGCAAGAGACAGATTTAAGAAAAAATCTCCGCAGCCTGAGACCTTCATAACAATCCCAAATACCATAAAGCCTATGAGAAGCTTTCCGAAGACCTGCATGGGCATTCCAAATATGCTGTTTGCGCTTATAATATGCATTTTCGCAAGGTCAAGGAAAGAATATTGAGCGCCGTGCAAAAAGCCGGGAAGATGGCCTGTCACCAGCGGCAAAAGAGAAAAAACAAGGCAGACTATGGTCAGCACTTTTCCGGCGGACCTTCTCATCGCTTCGATTAATAGTGCCCACAGAATAACTGCCGACACCGTCGGAAGCGGCGGCGCAAACCATTCCCAGGCAAGCATCGCGCTTTTCAAAGCCGTTAGGCCAAAGTATATGCATATAACAAAAGCAATTATTGCAAGCGCAACGTCATACCATGCGATTTTTCGTGTCTTAGGGTGCAAAATGAAAACAAACGGCAAGAAAATAGCAAATTCATAATACAGGAAGGCAGAGATTATGGGCCGGAAGCCGAAGATTCCAAGTGAAAAAACCTGGTTTATGGCAAGCAGAATCCCCAGTACCGTAAAAACCATGAGCAGAGTTTTCCAAAACTTTGTTAATCTTTCTTCGTTCTCCTGCAGTTTTTTGATACCAACGAGTTTCTTCATATACTCTTCTCCATTTTTATTTGTGCGGCCCCTAAACCGAACGGTCCCCTTTCCGGGAACCGTTCGGTTGCTTAAGTGGCCGGGCCTATTTCCGAATTATATTAGTAGCCTGCTTCTTTACGTATCTGGTCCCAGAAGGCAGCAAAATCGGCGGATCTTATCTTCTGCTCGCTGGCTTTGGCAAGAGCATCGTTCCACAGCTCCTGAAGCTTTGCCTCCCTTTCAAGAAGGACGTCCTGCTTTGCCTGCAGCTCGTCGTTCCAATAGCCCGCTTCCTTCAAATACTTGATAGACCCCTCATGGAAAGGTACGACTAAGGCCTCAGGTACAAGGGCGAGGTCGGCTCTCCAGCCCACCAGCTCCACATTTATATCCTTGTAGGCATCATAGCTGACGTCAATTGCCTTTGAGATGGCATATGCAATATTCTCGTCGAGCTGGGGATATGTCATTACCACCGGAGCCACAAAGCCAAGGACGCACCTCGGATTATCCTCACTCATATCGACGCCGACGGTGGCCTCCTTGGGGTAGAAGCTGGCTGCGAAGGCTCTGAGCCTATTCCAGGCTTCCTCATCATCGCGGTCGAACTCAACAAGCCTCAATCCTATGGTCTGATCCATTTCGTATAAAGTCGAAGCTGTCGCGCCGCCCCAGTAACAATCGGCTCTTCCCTCAGCCAGAGCCGTATAAGCGTCCGAAGGGCTTGAACATATACACTTTTCAACATCATCCCAGGTGAGGCCGGCATAGGCCAGAATTGCCTCTCCCACGAGATTGGCGGAGTCATTGCCAGTTATGTAGGTAACTCTTTTCCCCGCCAGATCCGCAATCGTCTGGATATTAGACTTCTCCGGGACATAGACACCTATGCCGCCGCTTGACAAAGCGCTCCAGACCTGTCTGAGGGGCTGCGGACCCCAATCGCTTGTATTAAAAGGGCTCTTGCCTACGCTGGCAAGCTCGACTGTGTTGGAGGTGCCGACGAAGAAATGCGCCTGACCGGAACGCACCGGTATCATTCTTCCGAAGTCTGTTCCCGCAACTATCTGTCTGGTTTTAATTCCCGTAACATTCATTATTCCTTCGCACAGTCCGGCCACCTGAGCAAACGTCGCCGAGCCGACATCGTACGAGGCAAAGGAAATAAAGTCGGGCAGTTTAACGTCTTTTAAGTCGGTGCCGCCCGGGGTTCCCGGGGTTTCCGGAGATTCGGTTGCCGGGGGCTGGCTTGTCGTCGGGGTCGGAGTTGTACCGTTGGAACAGGCTGCTAAGAGTAAGGGGATTGACAGAGTGATAATCAGCAGAAAATAAACCAGTTTTCGACGCTTCATACAGTTTTACCTCCTATTTATTGTTATGTTGCGATTTGCCGCTCACCCAGAATTGCTTTCCACGTAACTTCTGCAAATAATAAGCGATAGGTTATCTTCCCTTGTATTGGGGCTTTCTCTTCTCGTTTATGGCCTTTAGCGCCTCCTGAGCGTCCTCGCTGTTTCTGTACTCGGTCAATATTCTCGATACTACCAGTCCCGTCTCCATAGGCGTCTGATATGTACTTAAGCGCAGCATCTTCTTCATGAGCTGAACGACCATCGGAGAATTCTCGGCAATTTCTTCGGCAAAGGCTGTTGCCTCCTTAATCAAATCGTCCGGCTCAACCAGCCTGTTTACATAGCCCAGCTCGTAAGCCCTTTTCCCCTCGATAGTTCCGCCGAGAGTGAGCATTTCTGTGGCTACGGCCAGAGGAAGATGCTTGGCCAGAACCGAGGCCTTCCCCGCTGTTATACCCATCTTCGGCTCGGGATACATGAATTTCGCGTCGGTCGAAGCAATACGCATATCGGCATGCATCGTAAGAACAAATCCGGCACCTATGCAATAGCCCCTAACCGCACAAATTATAGGCTTGTTGATTTCAAAGAGAGCGCCGGGCATGCATTCGCTCATGACCGAATGGTCTGGCGGAAGACTGGCGCTGACAACCTCCTTTGTGTCGGCGCCGGAGCAAAAGGCCCTGTCCCCTGCACCGTATAAAAGCGCAACTCTCGCGTCGTCGTCCGAATTAAACCTTTTCCATGCCTCAACTAGACCAAGCGCCATCTCCTCGTTTATAGCATTAAGGCACTTAGGCCGATTTAACATTATGTGAAAAACATGCCCTTTCTTTTCGCAAACAACAGCTGCACTCATAATTTTATCTCCTCTTTGTTTTTTACTTTATTTACAACTACAAACTAAATTCTATTGGGATTTTTAGTAAAAGTAAATAGAACAATAATAGTATTTTAGGAGTAGATAATAAGTAAAAATGGCAAGTTTTTGAAGTATAAAACTATGTAATAATCAATAAAAGGGAGAAAAATTATGCGCTCAGCTTTTAAACTCACGATGCGCTATAAAGCATCTATGAAAAAAGTGCCTACATGGTTTACATAACGCAGGCACTATTTTAACAACTTATTATTAAATTAATTGCCGCATTTGTCATGATGCTGATGCTTTTGACAAACGGAGCCGCTGCTCTTTAATAAGCTCTTATTTCACTGCCCGCCGGCAGATAATCAATGCTCTCGCCCATTAATGCTTTAAGCCTGTTGTAGGGCTCTATTCCCGTGCAGTGGCAGGTGTAGTACTTTGCATTTGTGGCTAAGAGGTACCTGCCTATTGCATCAATCGTCCCCGGGTCCTCGCTGCTTCCCGAGGAAGGGCTGAAAAGATGAAATCCGCCTATCACATAATCGGGCATATGTCCTTTCAACTCACGGAAATGTTCAAGTATATTTACAATCCCCTTGTGCGCACAGCCTGTTACCAGAAACGTCTTTCCGTCTTCCTCCAATATAAGATTCTGTTCGTGGGCAAAGCTATCCTCAACCCTTTGCCCGTTTTGCTCCATGAGCAGGCCGCTGTTTGACCCCGGAAGAGCTTTCTTCTGCTTTATGTTGGAAAACACCTGAATTCCCCTGCCGATAAAAAACCGGTCTGATGTAGAAATAATCTGCTTGTTTTGCTTTAGCTCTTCCTCCAGGCCGATATATTTAAGTTTGTCATTTGAGTGCAGGGCATAATGCTTCTCAAAGGCCAGTTGGTGTACAAACACCTCCGCTTTTTTGTTTTCGTTTAAAAATGCCCTCAATCCGCCGCCGTGGTCATAATGCCCGTGGGAAATTATCAGATAGTCCACATCCGAAATATCCACGTTCATTTTTCTGGCGTTTTCCAAAAACAGCTCGCTTGCCCCGACGTCAAACAGTATTTTGCGATTATTGCTCTCTATGTAAAGGCTGAGCCCATGCTCGCTGCCTATATCTTTAGATATTGATGTGTTTTCAACTAAAGCCTTGACAATCATCCCTGACCCGCCTCCTTTTCAAAAAGCATAGCTGTATCATATAAATGACTTTACAGTGTCGTCCTTGCGCGTTGATTATATTGAAGCTTTATCAGATTCAAAACTCTCTCTCGGCAAAGCAGCGACCATGACGATGCCTGTGACAGCCGCGCCCGCATCCGTTTCCGCGCCCATCGCAAAGTCGGTATTCTCCACCTTCGATTAGCAGGACTTTTCCGTTTACCAGCGACTCGGCAAGTTTTTTCCTCGCCTCAGCATAAATGCCTTGAATAGTAGTACGTGCGACATTCATCTGTTGGGCGCATTCTTGTTGTGTAAAGCCTTCCAAGTCAATAAGTCTTATGGCTTCGTACTCGTCAACCGTCATCCTTACGCAGTTGCCGTCATCCACATTTAAGTCCAAAGGCCCGAACCTGTTGCTTTCAGGCAGGCAGCAAACTTTTCTCCATTTCCTCGGTCTTGGCATAATTTTGGCACCTCAATTCCAAACGTAACTAAGCATATTATATATCTAATTAAATACGGAGACAAGGCAGGCCTTAGCCTGCCTTTGCTTTCCGGACAGGGCTACCCATCCGTGTGCGGCTCCAGCTCGTCAAGGCGTTTGTTTATTTTGCCAAGCCGGCTTTCAAGAAATTTGGCCTGTCTTTTCAAAAGCTCTTTTTCATCAGCCTCCGACGTAAAACATGGCTCGTCTAGGTTTGGGGCGCCGAAGCGTGCCCGCCTAGGTAAACCGGCCGCATTAAACATGCGCCTGAAGCCTCGCCCACGGCCAAATCCAAATCCGCAACCAAACCGATTTGCATAACCCGGAGCGGTAAAGCCCGTGCAGAAACCTAAGCCTCGCCCTGTCATCGGACCCATTCCCATAGGGCCGGTTCTATCTCCTCTCGGCATTATTTCACCACCTTTCATTTTAAACTGCTAATTTTTCCTTTTGCCACAAAGCAATAAGTCAGACAAGTGCATCCGTGGATAAATCCGGCAGGCCGGAACACCCTCCTTTTCCCCAGAGGCGTTCACCTCCCAATAGTTTATGACATATGTCATTTTCGTCTATATTATACCCCATTTTCGTCATATGTCAATAACTTATTTAAAAAAATTTGCCAGTCGAGATTTTTTCTTCTCGACTGGCGACTTTTTCAAACGGAAATTCATTATTTCTCTGCTTCTTCTCCGGCATAGCTTACGACTTGCTACAGTTTTCCCTGGCGGAGTTCAGACATGTTTTCCTTTTAATAATTGATTATAAATGTATACTCAGGCGGGATAGAAATTTATCACCACCGCTTTTAACGTTTCTGTACCGCCGGCAGTATATGTGTGGCTCCCCGACGCGGCAAAGCTGATTGAGTCGTCGGGCTGTAGTCTGTGAGTCTGGCCATTGACGGCAAGAGTCAGCTCCCCCTCCAAAACCAGAATATACTCCTGCAGCTTTTCGGAATGTCCGGTGGATGTGTAGCTGTATCCCGCGTCCAGCTCGATTTGAAAAAGCTCAAAGTTGCGAAAGGGCGTGTTCTCATAGTAGCAGTAAACCCTGTAACGCCCGTTTTCATCCGATTGCACGTTAAGCCCGGACTTTTTGACGATGGCCGCACCCTGCTTTGGCTGCTCAAGCAGCGTCGTATACGGAATTTTGAGCCCGTTTGCGATTTTCCATATGGTGTTAATCGTCGGATTTGTCTCGCCCTTTTCGATTTGGGAGAGCATTACCTTGCTGACATCCGATAGCTCGGCAAGCTGCCCCAGGCTCAGATTCCGCTCCGTCCGCAGCCTTTTTAAATTTGCACCTATGACCTGAGTAATCTCCATATTTGCTCCTTTTTTGTTGACAAATATAGTTTACTATTGTAATATTTATTTTACTGTTTTATTATACAGGCAATTATTTGGGAGCGCAATAGAAAATGGACAAAAAGCAAGAATACAAGAAAGCCCTGTACGCGGCTTTTCCCCACTCGATTCCGGTGCTAACGGGCTTTCTGGTGCTGGGTGCCGCTTATGGTGTATTAATGCAAAAAGGCGGCTACGGCACCCTGTGGTCGGTTATGATGAGTGCGCTTGCCTTCTGCGGCAGCATGCAGTTTGTCGCGATAACCCTGCTTACGACGGTGTTTGACCCCATCCAGGCATTCCTGCTCAGCATAATGGTCAACGCGCGGCATTTGTTCTACGGCCTGGCAATGCTCGAAAAGTACAAAGGCATGGGAAAGGCAAGGGCTTTTCTGATATATACGCTCTGCGATGAAACCTTTTCGATAGTGTCAAGCATCACTCCGCCCGAGAACGTGGACAAAAAGCATTTCTATCTCTCCCTCTCCCTTCTCAACTACGCATATTGGGTTTTGGGGACGTTTATAGGCAGCGTTCTCGGAAGATTCATCACATTCAGCACCAAGGGCCTTGATTTCGTTCTCACAGCCTTGTTTCTCGTCCTTTTCCTTGAGCAAATGAAGAAGAGGGAAAACCGCATCTCGGGCATTATCGGCCTTGTTTCCGCGGGGCTCGGCCTTCTGCTTTTCGGGGCGGAGAATATGGTCATTCCGTCCATGATATTTATTTTGATTATTCTGCTGGTTGGGAGAAAAAAACTATGCTGCTGACCCCTTTACAGACCTTTGTGATGATACTGGCCATAGCCCTCGGGTCCGGGCTTACTAGATTTACGCCCTTTTTCCTCTTTCCCCAGAAAAAAGACCCGCCGAAGCTGATTACATACATAGGACGGTCTCTCCCGCCTGCAATGATGGGCCTGCTTGTGGTTTTTTGCCTGAAGGGCGTTTCAGTTACAAGTGCGCCGCACGGCATTCCCGAGCTGATTGCAATTTTGGTCATTACCGCCGTTCACCTGTGGAAAGGCAATGTGCTCCTGAGTATCGGAAGCGGAACCGTCGTCTACATGGTTCTGGTGCAAGGTGTGTTCTCCTGAGGCTTAAACCCGGCTTGCGGATAACGCCTCATGTTTTGCAATAAGAAATCCCTGACCGCAGTTAATTACGCAGTCAGGGAAATTTTTATCCGGTTGATATGTTGCTGTTAACCGCCCAGATATGCTTTTTTGACCGACTCGTCATCAAGCAGCTCCTTGGACGGGGCGGCTTTAACTATACGGCCGGTCTCCAGGACATAGCCACGGTGGGATATGGACAAGGCCATGTTGGCGTTTTGCTCCACCAGCAAGATTGTAGTGCCCGTCTCGTTGAGCGACTTGATTATACAGAAGATTTGCTCAACAAGGAGCGGAGCAAGCCCCATGGAGGGCTCATCGAGCATCAAAAGCTCCGGGTCGGACATAAGCGCCCGCCCCATAGCCAGCATCTGCTGCTCGCCGCCCGAGAGTGTTCCCGCAATCTGACGGCGCCGCTCCTTCAGACGGGGAAACTGCTCAAATACGCGCTCAACTCTCTCGTCCATCCCCGCCTTAGGCTGGGTAAAGGCCCCCATTTCGAGGTTTTCCTCAACGGTCATCCGCAGGAAAATTCTGCGGCCTTCCGGGACATGGGCAAGTCCGCGCTCAACTATCTTGTGCGGGGCTAGGTTTCCGATAATCTGGTCGTTAAACTCAATGGAGCCCGTCTTGCTGCGAAGAAGACCCGAAACCGTTTTGAGAATCGTGCTTTTGCCGGCCCCGTTTGCGCCAATCAGGGAGACAATCTCCCCCTTTTCAACCTTAAAGCTGACGTCTTTTATGGCGTGGATATGGCCGTAATATACATTGATACTGTTTACCTTCAGCATGGAACATCCCCCTTTTTGCCCAGATACGCCTCTATAACGACGGGGTCGTTTCGTACTTCTTCGGGGGTACCCTTTGCAATTATCTTTCCGTAATTGAGGACCACTATTCCCTCGCATATGCCCATAACAAGGTTCATATCGTGTTCAATCAGCAGGATGGCAATTTTGAAGGTGTCGCGGACCTTGCGGATGTTTTCCATCAGCTCGCTGGTTTCAGAGGGGTTCATGCCCGCGGCGGGCTCATCCAGCAGCAGCAGCGAAGGATTTGTTGCAAGCGCCCTGACAATTTCAAGGCGGCGCTGGGCGCCGTAAGGCAGGGAGCCGGCCTTTTGCCCCGCCAAATCCTCCATACCGAAGAGCGACAATAGCTCCAGGGCGCGGTTTTTTGCTATCTTCTCGTCCTTCCAGAAGTGGGGCATTCGCAAAACCGCGGATAAGAGATTGTAGTTCATTTCATTGTGCAGGCCAATGAGCACGTTTTCCAGAACGGTGAGCTCATTGAACAGGCGGATGTTCTGAAAGGTACGGGCAATTCCTGCTTTGTTGACCTGTATGGTGTTCATGCTTTCAATGTCCCTGCCCTCCAGCAGTATTTTACCGCGGCTGGGCTTGTATACCCTGGTTAGCAGATTGAACACTGTTGTCTTGCCCGCGCCGTTCGGGCCAATCAGCCCGGCTATCTCGGTGCGGCCAATTGTCATGTTGAAATCATCAACGGCTGTAAGTCCGCCAAAGTCGATTCCTAAATCCACGCATTCCAGTATGGGCGTTTTATCCTTATCGCGCTCGGGTATAAACGGGGCGCGTATATCTCGTCTTGCCATATCAGCTGCCCCTTTCTTCTGACTTTTTGCCTCTGGAGCTTTTGAAGTTCAAAAGCTTCTCCAGCAGATGAGAGAGGGAAAAATCATATTTTCCCATAAGCCCCGAGGGCTTGAATATCATAACGATAATCAGCAGCAGGGAGTACACAACCATGCGGTATGTATCGAAAGCACGCAGCACTTCCGGCAGCGCGGTCAAAACCGTCGCCGAAATTACGGAACCAGCCATTGAGCCCATTCCGCCCAGAACAACCATGACCAGAATCTCGATTGACTTCATAAAGCCGAAGGATTGGGGGTTTAACAGGCCAAGATTGCCGGCTAAGAGCGAGCCCGCAACGCCGGCGAAAAACGCAGAAACCACAAAACCCAGAGTCTTGTAGTATGTGGTCTTTATCCCGCAGGACTCCGCGGCAATCTCGTTTTCACGAATGGACAAAATGGCTCTGCCGTGCCGCGATTTCATCATCGTATGTATTACAAAGCAGGTGATAATCACGACTATATAGGTGTTTATAAAATTGGTTGTTTTCGGAATATTCTTAAGGCTGGCCGCGCCGTATGTGAGCTTAAAGCCCAAAACGCTGTCTATATTGAGCAGCACCACGCGGATTATCTCGCCGAATCCAAGCGTAATAATCGCAAGATAGTCTCCCTTCAGCCTCAGTGCGGGGATACCGATGATAAGGCCGAAAATAGCGGCGACGAGTCCTCCGAATACCATGCCAAGGGGTATGGTGAGCCAAGTGGCGCCGATATTCTTAACCAGGATTGCCGATGAGTATGCCCCAACCGCCATAAAGCCCGCATGTCCCAGCGGCAGCTGTCCCAAGTAGCCGGTTGCAAGATTTAAGGATACGGCAAGAATGATATTGATGCCTATCGATACGACAACTATGGAATTAGACCTTGATATTACTTTGTTTTCGATAAGTGCATTCACTATCAGCAGAAAAGCAAGCAGTAAAACAAAATTAATCGCATAGCGCACCGGCATCGGTATTTTCTTGTAGTTTTTTTTCATATAGGCTCCCCCTAAACCTTTTCCTGCATCGTACGGCCCATTATGCCGGTGGGTTTTACCAGAAGCACTATGATAAGTATGGCGAAAACCACGCCTTCCTTCCACACGGAAAGCCCGACAGCGGAAACCATAGCTTCGGCAAGGCCGATTGCAAAGCCGCCTATCATCGCGCCGGGTATTGAGCCTATTCCTCCAAGCACTGCGGCTACGAAAGCCTTAAGGCCCAGCATGGCGCCCATCGTGGGGTTTGCCTGCGGGTATGCGCTAGCATAGAGTATCGAGCCGATGCCGGCGAGAGCAGAGCCGATGGCAAAGGTAAATGAGATGGTTCTGTTTACGCTTATGCCCATTAACTGAGCAGCCCCCATGTCCTCAGAAACCGCCCGCATGGCTTTTCCC